>NZ_JBEZUT010000165.1:0-19220 GCF_040636595.1 Kitasatospora sp. NPDC036755 | reverse complement strand
TCGTTGAACGGGACGCGGGCGAGCGGGCGGCGGTTCATGGGGTTGCGCATCGGTGCGCCCGGCACGACGCGCTGCGCACCACCGTCGTCACCGTCGACGGGCAGCTCGTGCAGCGCGTCGCCGAGCGGGCCGACCTGCCGCTGCGCACCGAGGACCTCGGCGCCCTGCCCGCCGAGGAGCGCGCCGCGGCCGCCGAACACCTGCTGGCCGAGGAGCTGTCCCGGCCCTACGACCTGACCCGGGGCCCGCTCACCCGGGTGCTGCTGATCCGGCTCGCCGACGAGGAGCACCTGCTGCTGCTGGCGCAGCACCACATCGTCACCGACGGCTGGTCGGTGGGCGTCCTCACCCGCGAACTGGCCGAGCTCCACCGGGCGGAGGCCGCCGGAGAGCCGGACACCCTGCCCGCCCCCGCCCTCCAGTACCCCGACTTCGCCCACTGGGAGCAGCACCGCCCGGCCGACCACACGGCCGACCTCGCCTACTGGAGGCGCGCCCTGGCCGGCCTGCCGACCCTGCGGCTGCCCACCGACCGCCCCCGCCCCGAGCAGCGCACCAGCCACGGCTCGGCGCACCGCCACCACCTGCCCGCCGAACTGGTCGACCGGCTGCGCCACCTCGCCACCGGCCGCGGCACCACCGTGTTCACCCTGTTCGCCGGGGCGTGCGCGCTGCTGCTCTCGCGCCACTCCGGCCAGCGGGACGTCGCCTTCGGCACCGTCACCACCGGGCGGGAGCGGCGCGAACTGGAGGAGGTGACCGGCTTCTTCGTCAACACCGTGGTGCTGCGCGGCGACGTGGACGAGGAGGCCACCGTCGACCGCTTCGTGGAGGGCATGCGCACCACCCTGCTGGACGCCTTCGCCCACGCCGCGGTGCCCTTCGACCGGGTCGTCGAGGAACTCGCCCCGCCCCGCGACCCCAGCCGCACCCCGCTGGTCCAGGTCGTCGTCGTCCAGCAGACCCCCACCACCCCGGCGCCCACCGGCGGACTGCGCTTCGCCGACCACCCGCTGCCCCGCCCCGCCGCCCGCTTCGACCTGGTGCTGGAGTTCACCCCCGACGACGCCGACGGCGGCTGCACCCTGACGGTGGAGTACAACACCGACCTCTTCGACCGGCGGACCGCGACCGCGCTGGCGGACCGGCTGCACCGGCTGCTCGCCGGAATGGCCGACGGGCCGCAGCGCACCCTCGCCGAACTGCCGATGGTCTCCGAGGAGGAGCAGCGCGCGCTGCTCGACGCCTGGACGGCGCCGGGGGACGGCCCGCGCAGCTACGTCCTCGACCGTGCCCTGCGCCCCCAACCCGACGGCGTGCCCGGCGAGTTGTACCTCGCGGGCGAGCTGCCGGACCAGCCGGGGGAGGGCCTCGGTGAGCTCGTCGCCGACCCGTACGCCGCGCCTGGCTCCGGGCCCCTCGGATCCGGCGGAGGCGGGATGTACCGCACCGGGGAACTGGTGCGGCGCACCGCCGACGGCGGACTGGAGTACCTCGGCAGGGCCGAGCAGTGGGCCCGGCCGCGCAGCCTGGAGCCCGACCCGGAGGAGACCGCCGAGGCGCTGCGGGGCTGCCCGGAGGTGGCCGAGGCGGCCGCCGTCCTCACCGGCGCCCCCCGGCGGCTGATCGGCTACGCGGTGCCCGTCCCCGGCGGCCGGATCGAACCCGAGGAAGTGCGCCGCGCCCTCGCCCTGACCCTGCCCGACCACCTCGTCCCCGCCGTCGTGGTGCCGCTGCCCGCCCTGCCGCTGGGCCCCGACGGCACGCTCGACCGCGACCGGCTGCCCGACCCGGGGCCCGCCGCGCCCGCCGTCCGCCACGTCGCCCCCCGCACCCCCGCCGAACGCGCGCTCGCCGGCATCTGGGCCGAGGTGCTGCGGCTGGAGCGGGTCGGCGCCGACGACAACTTCTTCGACCTCGGCGGCGACTCCATCCTCGGCATCCAGGTGGTGGCCCGCTCCCGGCAGGCCGGGCTGGCGGTGACCTCCCGGGACCTCTACCGCCACCAGACCGTCGCCGCGCTCGCCCTCGCGGCCGAGGACGCCGAGGCTCCGGCCGTGCCCGCACCGGTGGCCGCCACCGGCCCGGCCGTGCCGACCCCGATCCAGCGCTGGTGGTTCGAGCGGGCCGCCGGGAGCGCCGGGCACTTCGCCCAGGCGCTCTCCCTGCTGCTGCCCGCCGACCTGGACCGGGCCGCCCTGGAGGAGGCGCTGAACGACGTGGTCACCCACCACGACGCGCTGCGCTCGGCCTTCACCGCCCCGGACGGCGGCGGCGCCGCGCGGTGGCGGATCCGGCAGCCGGCCGGCCGGACCGCCCTGGTCCGGCACAGCGGCCCCGACCAGGACACCCCGCACTTCGGCCCGTACGACCTGGACGGCGGCGCGCCGCTGCTGCGCGCCGTGCTGCACGAGCGCACCGGGGGCCGCCCGCCCGTCCTGCACCTGGCCGTCCACCACCTGGTGGTCGACGGGGTCTCCTGGCGGGTGCTGCTGGAGGACCTCGACACCGCCTACCGGGCCCGCCGCGACGGCCGGGACGGCGCCGCGGCCCTGCCGGCCAAGTCCTCGCCGCTGCGCCAGTGGTCCGAGCGGCTGAGCGCCTTCGCCGCCGAGGGCGGCTTCGAGGACGAGACGGAGTACTGGGCGCGGGCCCTGCCCGAACCCGGCACCGCCGAGGCCTTCCCCGACGAGCTGGACGGCCCCGACACCTACGCCACCGAACGCTCCGTCACCGTCCGGCTGAGCCCCGCCGACACCGCCGCCCTGCTGCGGACCCTGCCCGACACCTACCGCACCCAGGCCAACGACGTGCTGCTGAGCGCGCTCGGCCGGGCGCTGTGCGGGGCGAGCGGGCTGGAGCGGGTCGTGGTGGACGTCGAGGGCCACGGGCGCGAGGAGCTGTTCGCCGACCTCGACCTCAGCCGCACCGTCGGCTGGTTCACCACCCGCCACCCCGTCGCCCTGGCCGTCCCCGCCGGAGCCGGCTGGGACACCGTCCTCAAGCAGGTCAAGGAGCAGCTGCGCGCCGTCCCCCGGCGTGGCCTCGGCTTCGAGGCGCTGCGCCACCTCGGGCGGCCCGGTACGGCGCCCGAGGCCCCGGCCGCCCGGATCAGCTTCAACTACCTGGGCCGGATCTCCCTGCCGGACGACCCGGACGGGCTGTTCCGCGGCACCTTCCGGCCGCTGGAGCTGGACGCCGACCCGGCCGTCCGGCGCCCCCACCCGCTGGAGGTGGTCGGCCGGCTGGACGGCGACGCGCTGGAGTTCACCTGGTTCCACTCCGCCGCCGTCCACCGGAGCGGGAGCGTCGAGGCGCTGGCCCGGCGCTTCGCCGAGGAACTGGCCGACCTCGCCCGCCACGCGGCCCGCCCCGGCGCCGCCGGGCGCACCCCGTCCGACTTCCCGCTGGCCCGGCTCGACCAGGCGGCGGTGGACCTGGTCACCGGCGCCGACCCGGGCGCCGTCGAGGACGTCCTGCCGCTCACCCCGACCCAGGCCGGGATGCTCTTCCACGGCCTCGCCGAGGAGGACAGCGGCGCCTACTTCCAGCAGCTGGACTTCGTCCTGGACGGCGTGGCCGACCCGGCCCGCCTCGCCGCGGCCTGGCAGTGGGTCACCGACCGCACCGCGGTGCTGCGCGCCCACGTCCGCTGGCAGCGGGTGCCCGAGCCGCTGCTGGTGGTGCACCGCCGGGCGGCCGTGCCGGTCACCCACCTGGACTGGCGGGCGCTGCCCGAGGACGAGCGCCGCGACCGGCTGGCCGAGCTGCTGGACCGCGACCGGGCCCAGGGCCTCGACCTGGGGCGGGCCCCGCTCCAGCGGCTGCTGCTGATCCGGCTGTCGGACGACCGGGTGCGGGTGCTGTGGTCCTTCCACCACCTGGTCCTGGACGGCTGGAGCCTGTTCCAGGTGCTCTCGGACGTCTTCGCGGTGCACGCCGCCCTCGCCCGCACCGGGGCGGACGTCCCGTACGGCACCGTGCCGGAGCGCCGGCCCTACCGCGACTACCTGGCCTGGCTGGCCGGGCGCGACCACGCCGAGGCCGAACGGCACTGGCGCACCCGCCTCGCCGGGCTCACCGAGCCGACGCCGCTGCCCTACGACCGCGAGCCGGTGGCCAGCCACCGCGCCGAGTCCACCCGGGACCTGCCGTTCACCCTGCCCGCCGCCGCGACCAGGGCCCTGGAGGATCTGGCGCGCGGGGCCGGACTGACCCTCAACACCGTGCTCCAGGGCGCCTGGGCGGTACTGCTGGGCCGCCAGGCCGGACGGGACGAGGTGGTGTTCGGCACCACCTCCTCCGGGCGGCCGCCCGAGCTGCCCGGCGTCGAGGCGATGACCGGCCTGTTCATCACCACCCTGCCGACCCGCACCGCCGTACCCGCCGAGGGCACCGTGCTCGACTGGCTCCGGGCCCTCCAGCGCGAGCAGAGCGAGGACCGGCGGTACGGCTTCGTCCCGCTCACCCGGCTGCGGGCCGGCACCGGACTGCCCGAACAGAGCGGCCTGTTCGACAGCCTGGTGGTCTTCGAGAACTACCCGGTCGACGAGGACGCGGCCGACGCCCACGGCCTGCGGCTGCGCGACCTGGACGGCATCGAGACCACCAACTACCCGCTGGCGCTGCTGGCCTACCCCGGCCCGGAGCTGTCGCTGCGGCTCTGCTACGACCCGCGGCTGTTCGACGAGTCCACGGTGCGCCGGCTCGCCCGGCAGCTCACCGCCCTGCTGACCGGCCTGCCCGCCGGCGCCCACCGCCCGCCCGCGCGGCTGCCGCTGCTCACCGGCGAGGAGCGCCGGCGCGTCCTGGTCGACTGGAACGCCACCGCCGTCGAGCAGCCCGCCGCCGACATCGCCGAACTGTTCGCCGCGCAGGTGCTCCGCACCCCCGCGGCCGTCGCCCTGGAGGCCGACGGGCAGCGCCTGACGTACCGCGAACTCGACGCCCGCGCCGCCGAACTGGCCGGCCGGCTGGCCGCCCGCGGGGTGCGGGTCGAGCAGCCGGTCGGGGTGCTGATGGAGCGCTCCGCCGACCTGGTCGTCGCCCAGCTGGCGCTGGTGCGCACCGGCGCGGTGTACGTGCCACTGGACGGCCGGGCGCCGCGCGAGCGGCTGCAGCGGATGCTGGCCGCGGCCGGCGCCGAACTGCTGCTCACCGACGCCCACCGGGCGGCGGAGGCGGTCGCGCTGCGCCCGGCCGAGCGGGTGCTGCGGGTCGACCTGCCGGAAGACCTGCCCGGGGACCGGCCCGAGGACCTGCCCGGCGACCGGCCGGTGGCGGCCCCGGCGGCCGTCCACCCCGACCACGTCCAGTACCTGATGTTCACCTCGGGCTCCACCGGCACCCCCAAGGGCGTCGCGGTGCGCCGCCGGGACGTCGCCGCGCTCGCCCTGGACCGCGCCTTCGCCGGCCACGACCGGGTGCTGGTGCACTCCCCGCACGCCTTCGACGCCTCCACCTACGAACTCTGGGTGCCGCTGCTGCGCGGCGGCACCGCCGTCCTCGCGCCGCCCGGTGACCTGGACGCCGCCGCCGTCCGGCACGCCGTCACCGAGCGGGGCGTGAGCTGCCTGTGGCTGACCGCCGGCCTCTTCCGGCTGCTCGCCCAGGAGGACCCGGGCTGCCTGCACGGCGCCCGCGAGGTGTGGACCGGCGGCGAGGCGGTGCCCGGCGCCGCCGTCCGCAAGGTCCTGGCGGCCTGCCCCGGCCTCACCGTCGTCGACGGCTACGGGCCGACCGAGACCACCACCTTCGCCACCCGCCGGGCGTTCCGCGCCGGCGACGAGCTGCCCGCCGTGCTGCCGATCGGCCGCCCGCTGGACAACACCCGGGTGTACGTCCTGGACGGCGCCCTCCAGCCGCAACCCCCGGGCGTCACCGGCGAGCTGTACATCGCCGGGGCCGGCCTCGCGCGCGGCTACGCGGGCCGCCCGGGGGAGACCGCCGCCCGCTACCTCGCCGACCCCTTCGGCCCGCCCGGCGGCCGGATGTACCGCACCGGCGACACCGCGCGGTGGAGCGAGGACGGCGAACTGCACTTCGTCGGCCGCGCCGACGACCAGATCAAGATCCGCGGCTTCCGGATCGAGCCCGCCGAGATCGAGGCCCGGCTCACCGCCCACCCGGCCGTCGCCGAGGCCGTGGTCTCGCTGCACCAGGACGGCGGACGCAAGCGCCTCGCCGCCCACCTGGTGCCCGCCGAGGGCGCCGAGGCGCCCGGCGCCGCCGCGCTGCGCGCCCACCTGGCCGCCGACCTGCCCGACTACATGCTGCCCGCCGCCTTCGTCACCCTGCCCGAACTCCCGCTCACCGCCAACGGCAAGGTGGACCGCCGACGGCTGCCCGCCCCCGAGTGGTCGGCGGGCGGCGACCGCCCCCACCGCGCCCCCGGCACCGAGCGCGAGCGGCTGCTCGCCGCGATCTGGTCCGAACTGCTCGGGGTCGAACGGGTCGGCCTGGACGACGACTTCTTCCTGCTCGGCGGCGACTCCATCCTGAGCATCCAGGTCGTCTCCCGGGCCCGCGCCGCCGGACTCGCGCTCTCCCCGCGCGACCTCTTCCGGCACCCCACCGTCGCCGCCCTGGCCGCGGCCGCCGGCAGCGCCGTCACCGTGGCCGGCACCGAAGCGGTCAGCGGCGAGGTCGGCCTGACGCCGATCCAGCACTGGTTCCTCGACCCGAACCCGCCGTACGCCGAGCAGTTCGACCAGTCCGTCGTGGTGGAGGCCCCCGGCGCCGTCGACCCGCGGGCGCTGCGCCGCGCCCTCGCCGCCCTCTGGGCCCACCACGACGCGCTGCGCACCCGCTTCACCCGCACCGCGGACGGCGCCTGGCAGCAGCACTGCGCCCCCGCCGACCAGGCCGCGCCCGAACTGCTGGAGGTCCACGACCACGGCGCCGAGGAAGCGGTGACCGCGGCCGCCCACGCCTCCTTCCGGCTCGCCACCGGCCCGCTGCTCACCGCCCGCCTCCTCACCGGCGGCGCCGGCCGCCCCGACCGGCTGCTCCTGGCCGTCCACCACCTGGCCGTCGACGGCGTGTCCTGGCGGGTGCTGCTGGAGGACCTGGAGACCGCCTACCGGCAGGCCGTCGAGGGCCGCCCGCTGCGGCTGCCCGCCCGCACCAGCTCCGTCCGGGAGTGGGCCGACCGGCTGGCCCGGCACACCGCGGCCGGCGGCTTCGCCGCCCAGCGCGCCCACTGGACGGCGGCCGCGGCGGCCTGCGCCCGGGCGCTGCCGGTGGACGGCGAGGGCGCCAACACCGCGGCCGAACTGCGCCGGGCGACCGTCCGGCTGGACCGCGCGCGCACCGACGCCCTGCTGCGCGGGGTCCCCGCCGTCTACCGCACCCGGATCGACGACGTGCTGCTCACCGCGCTCGGCCGGGTGCTCGCCGACTGGACCGGGCACGGCACCGTCGCCGTCGGCCTGGAGGGCCACGGCCGCGAGGACGGCCTGTTCGACGGCGTCGACCTGTCCCGTACGGTCGGCTGGTTCACCTCGCTGTTCCCCGTCGCCCTGGACGTCCCGGCGGCGGGGGACTGGGGCACCGCCCTCAAGGCCGTCAAGGAGCAGCTGCGGGCGGTGCCCGACCGCGGCCTCGGCTACGGGGCGCTGCGCCACCTCGCCCGGGACGGGGCGCTCGCCTCCGCGCCCGCCCCCGGCATCAGCTTCAACTACCTGGGCCGCTTCGACTGGTCCGCCGACGGCGCCGCCCTGGTCCGCGCCGTGCCCGGCGGCCTCGGTGGCGCGGAGGCCCCCGGCACCGAGCGCCCCCATCTGCTGGACGTGGTCGCCCGGGTCGAGGACGGCGAGCTGGAGATCGGCTGGTACTACAGCGCCGGCCGGCACCGGGAGAGCACCGTCGACGGGCTGGCGCGGGCCATGCTGGGCGCGCTGGAGGAGATCGTCGCCCACTGCGCCGAACCCGGCGCGGGCGGCCGCACCCCCGCCGACTTCCCGCTCGCCCGGCTCGACCAGGCCGCCGTGGACCGGATCGCCGGGGACGGCCGCACCGTCGCCGACGTCTACCCGCTGACGCCGATGCAGGCCGGGATGCTCTTCCACAGCCTGCTCGACCCGGACGGCGACACCTACGTCAACCAGGTCCAGCTGGTGCTGTCCGGCGTCACCGACCCGCACGCGCTGGCCGAGGCCTGGCAGCAGACCGCCGACGCCAACGCCATCCTGCGCACCGGCCTCAGCTGGCAGGACGGCGCCGAGCCGCTCCAGGTCGTCCGGCACCGGGCCGTCGTCCCGGTCACCCACCACGACTGGAGCGGCCGCCCCGCCGAACAGGTCGAGCGCGACACCGCCCGGCTGCTCGCCGAGGACCGCGCGGCCGGGCTCGACCTCACCGCCGCGCCGCTGCTGCGGCTGGCCCTGATCCGGCTGACACCCACCCGGGTACGGGTGGTGTGGACCTTCCACCACGTGCTGCTCGACGGCTGGAGCGCCGCCCAGGTCTTCGACGAGGTGTGCGAGCGCTACGCCGCCCTGACCGCCGGCCGCGCCCCCGCTCCGGTCGAGCGCGCGCCCTACGCCGACTACCTGCGCTGGCTGGCCGGCCAGGACCGGGCCGGGGTCGAACGGTACTGGCGCGCCACCCTGGCCGGCTTCCCCGCCCCCACCGAACTGCCCCGGGACCGCCGCCCGGCCGGCGCCCACCGCGCCTCCTCCTCGGCCTCGGTACGGGTCGCCCTCGGCCCCGCGCTGTCCGAGCGGCTGCGCGACACCGCCCGGCGGGCCGGGCTGACCGTCAACACCGTGCTCCAGGGCGCCTGGGCGCTGCTGCTCTCCCGCTACGGCGGCGGCGAGGACGTGGTGTTCGGCACCATCGTCTCCGGCCGGCCCGCCGAACTGCCCGGTGTCACCTCGATGGTGGGGCTGTTCATCAACGCCCTGCCGACCCGGGTGCGGATCGACGCCCGGCGCCCGCTGCTGGACTGGCTGCGGGAGGTCCAGGACACCCAGTCCGAGGCCCGCCGGCACGACGCCGTCTCGCTGGCCCAGCTCCGGAACTGGAGCGAACTGCCCGGCGGAACCGCCCTGTTCGACAGCATCGTCGTCTTCGAGAACTACCCCTTCGACGCCGAGTCGCTGACCCGGCACGGCCTCGGGGTGGAGACCGAGCACGTGCTGGAGCCGACCAGCTACCCGCTCAGCGTGGTGGTGGCGCCCGGCACGGACATCGAGGTCAGCCTCGACCACGACCCGGCCGCCTTCGACGCCGCCACCGTCGAACGGCTCGGGGCGAGCCTGCGCACCCTGCTCGCCGGGATGGCGGCCGGCCTCGACCGGCCGTCCGGCGAACTGCCGCTGCTGGACCGGGCCGAGGGGCACCGACTCCTGGAGCGCCTCGCCGGCGAGGTCCGCCAGGCGCCCCGGGGCACCCTGCCCGAGGCCTTCGCCCGGCAGGCCGCCCGCACCCCCGACGCCCCGGCCGTGCGCGCCGGCGGGGAACAGCTGACCTACCGGGAGCTCGACGAGCGCTCCGACCGGCTGGCCCGGCTGCTGATCGAGGCCGGGGCCGGCCCCGAGCGCTTCGTCGCGCTCGCCCTGCCGCGCACCGTCGACCTGGCCGTGGCCCTGCTCGCCGTGCTCAAGAGCGGCGCCGGCTACCTGCCCGTCGACCCCGGCTACCCGGCCGAGCGGATCGCCTACCTCTTCGAGGACGTCCGGCCCGACGCCGTGGTCACCGCCGCCGCCACCCGGAAGCGGCTGCCCGACGGCCCGTACCACCGGATCGTCCTGGACGACCCGGACTGCCGGGACCGGCTGGCCGCCGCCCGCCCCGGGCCCGTACGCGACGAGGAACGGAACGGCGCCCTGCTGCCGGAGCACCCCGCGTACGTCATCCACACCTCCGGCTCCACCGGCCGCCCCAAGGGCGTGGTGGTCGCCCACGCCTCGGTGCTCGCCCTGACCGACTGGGCCGCCGCCGAGTTCGCCGGACGCGGCCTGGAGCACGTGATCGCCGCCACCTCGCTCAACTTCGACGTGTCGGTGTTCGAGATCTTCGGGCCGCTGCTCTCCGGCGGCCGCGTGGAGCTCCTGCGCGACCTGCTGGCCCTGGCCGAGCACCCCGGTCCCTGGGAGGCCGGGCTGCTCAGCGCGGTGCCCTCGGCGCTCGGCGGACTGCTCGCCGACGGCGGCGTCCGCCTGGACGTGGACACCGTGGTCCTGGCCGGCGAGGGACTGCCCGCCCGCACCGTGCGCCGGGTCCGCGAAGCCGTCCCCGGCTGCCGGGTGTTCAACGTCTACGGCCCCACCGAGGCCACCGTCTACGCCACCGCCCACACCTGCGACCCCGCCGACCCGGACCGCGACCCGCCGATCGGCCGCCCGGCCGGCGGCGCCCGCGCCTACGTCCTGGACGAGCGGCTGCGCCCGGTGCCCGTCGGCGCGCCCGGGGAGCTGTACCTGGCCGGCACCGGCGTGGCGCGCGGCTACCTGCGCCGCCCCGGGCTGACCGCCGCCCGCTTCCTGCCCGACCCCTACGGCCCGCCCGGCAGCCGGATGTACCGCACCGGCGACCGGGCGCGCTGGAGCGCCGACGGCGAACTCGACTACCTCGGCCGCGCCGACGACCAGGTCAAGGTGCGCGGCTTCCGGATCGAACTCGGCGAGGTCGAGGCCGCGCTGGCCCGCCACCCCCGGGTGTCGGCCGCCGCCGCCCGGGTCGTCGAGCAGGACGGCCACAAGCGGCTGGTCGGCTATGCGGTGGCCCGCGACGGCGACCTGCCCGACCCGGCCGAATGGCGGGCCTTCCTCGGCCGCACCCTGCCCGACCACCTGGTGCCCGCCCTGGTCGTGCCGCTGGAACGGCTGCCGCTCGGTGCCACCGGCAAGCTCGACCGGCGCGCCCTGCCCGTCCCCGCCCCCGCCGCCGGGAGCACCGGGAGCACCGGGCACGAGCGGCCGCCGCACACCGACACCGAACGGGCCCTCGCCGCGATCTGGCGCGAGGTGCTCGCAGTGCCCGAAGTGAACGCGGACGACAACTACTTCGCCCTCGGCGGGGACTCCATCCTCGGCATCCAGATCGTCTCGGCGGCCCGCCGGAACGGCCTGGCGCTCACCCCCCGGGACCTGTTCGCCCACCAGACCCTGGCCGAACTCGCCCGCGCCGCCGAGCGCTCCCCGAGCCCCGCGGCCACCGCCGAGCAGGGCGCCGTCACCGGCGACGCCCCGCTCACCCCCGTCCAGCACTGGCTGCTGGACACCCTCGACGGCGACCCGGCGCGGCTCACCCAGACCGTCTCCTTCGTCCTCGCCCCCGACACCGGGGAAGGCGACCTGCGGGCCGCCCTGGCCGCCGTCCTGGACCACCACGACGCCCTGCGGCTGCGCTACGAACCGCTGCCCGACGGCCGCCGGCGCCAGCACGGCACCGCACCCGGCCAGGCCCCCGAGCTGCACGTCCACGAGGCGGCCGGGGGAGAGGAGCGCGAGGCCGTCCTGCGCGGGCTCGGCGAGCGCCTCGCCGAGGGCTTCGACCTGGCCGCCGGACCGCTGCTGCGGGCCGCGCTCTGCCGCTTCGCCGACGACCCCCGCCCCGTCCTGCTGCTGACCGCCCACCACCTGGTGGTCGACGCCGTCTCCTGGCGGATCCTGCTGGAGGACCTGGAGCGCGCCCACCGCGCGCTCAGCGCCGGAGAGCGGCCCGACCTCGGCGCCAAGACCACCTCCTTCCGGGCCTGGGCCGAACGGCTCGCCGCACACACCGCGGCCGGCGGCTTCGACGCCGAACTCCCCTACTGGCAGAGCCTGGTGGACGACGAGATACCGGTGGACCTGGAGGGCGCCAACACCGCCGACACCGAGGAGTCGCTGACCTTCGAACTGGGCGCCGAGGACACCCGCCGACTGCTCCAGGACGTCCCGGAGGCCTACCGCACCCGGGTCAACGACGTCCTGCTCTGCGCCCTCGGCCGGGTCCTGGCCCGCTGGACCGGACGGGACCGGGTGCTCGTCGCCCTGGAGGGCCACGGCCGCGAGGACCTCCTCGAAGGCGTCGACCTCTCCCGCACCGTCGGCTGGTTCACCGCGATGTACCCCGTCGCCCTCGACGTGCCCCGGGACGCCGACACCGGCACCGCCCTCAAGGCCGTCAAGGAGAACCTGAGGGCCGTGCCCGGCGGCGGCCTCGGCCACGGCGCGCTGCGCCACCTCAGGCCGGTGCCCGGCCTCGCACTGCCGCGGATCGGCTTCAACTACCTGGGCCGGCAGGACCGGACGGCCACCCCCGGCGGCCTGCTGCGCGAACCGGCCGGCCCGCTCACCGGCGGCATGGACCGCACGGCCCGCCGCCCCCACGTCCTGGACGTGCTCGGGCAGGTCGCCGACGGCCGGCTCTCCTTCACCTGGTCCTACTCCCGCGCGCTGCACCACGGCGGGACGGTCGCCCGGCTGGCCGCCGAACTGCTGGACGAGCTGCGGGAGATCGTCCGCCACTGCGCCGAACCCGGCGCCGGCGGCCGCACCCCCTCCGACTTCCCGCTGGCCGGCCTCGACCAGGCCGGCGTCGACCGGCTGGCCGGCACCGGACGGGAGGTGACGGAGATCCAGCCGCTCACCCCCACCCAGACCGGCATGGTCGTCCACGGCCTCGACGAGGCCCGGCACGGCCTGTACGTCGAACAGATCACCTTCGTCCTGGACGGCGCCCGCGACCCCGACCTGCTGGCCGCCGCCTGGCAGCACGTCGTCGACCGCACCCCGGTGCTGCGCACCTCGGTGGTGCTCCGGGACGTACCGGTCCCGCTCCAGGTCGTCCACCGCCGGGCGACACTGCCCGTCACCCGGCACGACTGGAGCGGGCTGACCGAGGCGCGGCGCCACGAGCGGCTGGAGGAACTGCTCGCCGACCGGCGCACCCGCCCGCTCGCCCTGGACCGCGCCCCACTGCTGCGCCTCGACCTGATCCGGCTCGGCCCCGACGCCGTCCGGGTGGTCTGGGAGTTCCACCACGTGCTACTGGACGGCTGGAGCGTCTTCCACGTCCTCGGGGACGTCCTGGCCGCCCACGCCGCCCTCGCCCGCGGCGAGCGGCCCGAACTGCCCGAGCGCCGGCCCTTCGCCGACCACGTCCGCGGCCTCGCCGCCCGCGACACCGGCGCCGCCGTCGAGCACTGGCGCGGCGTGCTCGCCGACCTCACCGCCCCCACCGCCCTGCCCTGGGACCGCCGCCCTGCCCCGGGCGAGACCACCCGCTCCGGGGACTGGCTGTCGCACCGGCTGGACGAGGCGAGCACCGCGCGGCTCCAGGAGTTCGCCCGCCGCCACCGGCTGACCCTCAACACCGTGGTGCAGGGCGCCTGGGCGCTGCTGCTGTCGCGCTGGAGCGGCGAGCCGCGGGTCTGCTTCGGCACCACCGTCTCCGGCCGGCCCGCCGACCTGCCGGGCGCGGACGGCATCGTCGGCCTGTTCATCACCACCCTGCCCGCCCGGGTCGCCGTCGACGGCCGCCGGCCCTGCGCCGACTGGCTGCGCACCCTCCAGGAGGAGCAGGCCGAGGACCGCCGCCACGACCACCTGCCGCTGGCCCGGATGCACGGGCTGAGCCAGGTGCCGCCGGGCACCGAGCTGTTCGACAGCCTGGTGGTCTTCGAGAACTACCCGGTCGGCGACGCCACGGCCGGCGCCCACGGCCTGCTGCTGCGCGACCTCGACGCCCGGGAGGCCACCAACTACCCGCTCACCGTGGTCGTCTCGCCCGGCGAACGGCTCGCCGTCGAGCTCGGCCACGACCCCCGCCACCTCGACCGGGAGAGCGCCGGGCGGCTGGCCGGCCAACTGCTGCACACCCTGACCGCGCTGGCCGACTCGGACGGCACCACCCCGCTGGACGAACTCGACCTGCTGCCGCCCGGCGAACACGAGCGGCTGCTGCGCGGCCCGGCCCGCCCCGAACTCGCCCCGGTGCCCCCGGCAACCCTGCCCGCCCTGGTCGAGGCCGCCGCGGACCGGTGGCCGCGGGCCGTCGCCCTCAGCGCCGCCGGCCTGGAACTGACGTACGCCGAGGCCGAGGTCCACGCCAACCGGCTGGCCCACCGGCTGATCGCGCGCGGCGCAGGCCCCGGGGAGACCGTCGCCCTGCTGCTGCCCCGCTCGGCGGACACCGTGCTCGCCGAACTGGCGGTGGCGAAGAGCGGCGCCGCCTTCCTGCCCGTCGACCCGCACTACCCCGAGGAGCGGATCGGGGCGATGCTGCGCGACGCGGCCCCCGCCCTGACCCTGGACGCCAAGGAGGTCGCCGAACTCCTCGCCGCCCCGGACGGCGCCCCGGACCACCGCCCCACCGACGCCGACCGGACCCGCCCGCTCGACCCCGACGACCCGGCCTACGTCATCTTCACCTCCGGCTCCACCGGCACCCCCAAGGGCGTCGTCGTCACCCACCGCGGCCTCGCCGCCTTCGCCGCCGCCGAGGCCGCCCACTACCGGGTGGCCCCGGGGGACCGGGTGCTGGCCTTCGCCACCCCCAGCTTCGACGCCTCGGTGCTCGAACTGTGCCTGGCCCTGCCGCACGGCGCCCGGCTGGTGGTGCCCGAGCCGGGGCCGCTGCTCGGCGCCCACCTGGCCGCGCTGCTCCGGGCGCAGGGCGTCACCCACACCCTGCTGCCGCCCGCCGCCCTCGCCACCCTGCCGGACGACACCCCCGGCAGCCTGCCCGCGCTGAGGACCCTGATCGTCGGCGCCGAGGCCTGCGGCGCCGACCTGGTCGCCCGCTGGGCCCCGCACCACCGGATGGTCAACTCCTACGGCCCCACCGAGGCCACCGTGGTCGCCACCTGGTCCGACCCGCTGACCGCCGACGGCACCGCCCCGCCGATCGGCCGCCCGCTGCCCGCCACCCGCGCGTACGTCCTGGACGCCCGGCTGCGGCCGGTGCCCGACGGCGTCCCCGGCGAACTGTGGCTGAGCGGACCGGCCCTGGCCCGCGGCTACCTCGGCCGGCCCGGCCTGACCGCCGCCCGCTTCACCGCCGACCCGTACGGGCCGCCCGGCGGCCGGATGTACCGCACCGGGGACCTGGTGCGCCGCGACCGCCACGGCGAACTGCACTACCTGGGCCGCACCGACCACCAGCTCAAGCTGCGCGGCCACCGGATCGAGGCCGGCGAGGTGGAGGCCGTGCTGTCCCGCCACCCGGCCGTCCTGGACGCCGTGGTGAGCATCCGGGAGGACGAGCCCGGGCTGCCCCGGCTGGTCGCCCACCTGCTCGCCGCCCCCGGCACCGAGCCGCCGACCGGCGCCGAACTGCGCGCCCTCGCCGCCCGCGCGCTGCCCGGCCACATGGTCCCCTCGGCCTTCGCGGTGCTGGAACGCTTCCCGCTCACCGCGAGCGGCAAGACCGACCGCGCCGCCCTGCCCGCCCCCGCCCCGGAGGAGGCCGAGCCGGCCGAGCGGGTCGCGCCCCGCACCCCCACCGAGGAGGCGGTGGCGGAGATCTGGGCCGAGACCCTGCACACCGCCGTCGGCGCCACCGACGACTTCTTCCGGCTGGGCGGCGACTCCATGCGCGCCCTGCTGATCGCCTCCCGGGCCAACGACGACTTCGGTGTCGCCCTCACCCCCCGCGACGTGCTGGTCTCCCGCACCGTGGCCGCCCTCGCCGAGCTGGTGGAGGACCTGGTGCTCAGCGAGCTCGAAGCCGCCGCGCTGGACGGACCCGACGACCCCGACGCCCCTGGCGACGCCCTCGACGACCCCGACGCCCCTGACGAAGCCGCCGACTCCGGCCGCCCCGACGAGAACGAACGGTGAGGAGCCGACCATGACGACTTCGAAGCGAGACCGCGCCGCCGCCCTGCCCGCCGACCTCCAGGAGGCCCTGCGCAAGCGGCTGGCCGGCCGGGCCGGCGGCACCCGCCCCGCCGACCGGGCCATCCCGCGCGCCGACCGGGGCCGACCGCTGCCGCCCTCCTTCGTCCAGCAGCGGCTCTGGTTCCTGGACCGGCTGAGCCCCGGGGACGCCCGCTACAACAGCGCCGTCGCCCTGCGGTTCACCGGGGCGCTGGACCGCACGGCGCTCGCCGCCGCCCTGACCGCCGTGGTGGCCCGCCACGAGGCGCTGCGCACCACCTTCGAGGAGGCCGACGGCCGGCCGGTGCAGATCGTCCGGGAGGCCGGGCCGGTGGAGCTGCCGGTCCACGAGCAGGCCGGTGGCGAGAGCCTGGACGCGGTCCTGCTGCGGGAGTACGGCCGGCCCTTCGACCTCGCCCGCGGGCCGCTGCTGCGCGCCCTGCTGGTGGCCGAGTCGCCGCTGTCCCACGTGCTGCAGCTGACCGCCCACCACATCGTCACCGACGGCTGGTCGATGGGCGTCGTCCTGGACGAGCTGTGCACCGCCTACGCCGCCCTGGCCCGCGGCGCCGAACCCGAACTACCCGAAGTCCCCACCCAGTACCCGGACTTCGCGGTGTGGCAGCGCGAGCAGCTGGCCGGCGACCGGCTGGAGCGGCACCTCGCCCACTGGCGGGAGAAGCTGGCCGGCGCCGAGCCGACCGAGCTGCCGCTGGACCACCTGCGGCGCGGCGAGGAGGCCGGCCCCGGCGCCCTGCACACCTTCACCGTCCCCGCGCCGCTCACCGCCCGGCTGCGCGCCCTCGCGGCCGAACGGCAGGGCACCCTCAACACCGCGCTGGTGGCCGGCACCCAGGCGCTGCTGGCCCGCTGGTCCGGCCGGCCGGACGTCACCGTCGGCACCCTGATGGCCGGGCGCACCCGCACCGAGCTGGAACGGGCCGTCGGCTGCTTCGTCAACACCGTGGTGCTGCGCACCCGGGTCGCGCCCGACGCCTCCTTCCGCGAACTGCTCACGGCCGCCACCGAGACCGGCAACGACGCCCTCGCCCACGGCGACACGCCGTTCGAGCGGCTGGTCGAGGCGGTCGGCGCGCCCCGCGAAGCCGGCCGCAACCCGCTGTTCGACGTGCTGGTGCTGCTGCACCCCGCACCGCCCGCGGCCGGCGACCGGCCCGGCCTCGCCACCGAGCCGGTCACCGTGCCCCGGCAGGCCGCCACCTTCGACCTCAGCGTGGAGTTCGTCCCCGACGGCGAGGCGCTCACCGGCGTCCTCGAGTACCGTGCCGACCTCTTCGACGCCCCCACCGCCGCCCGGACGGCCGACCAGCTGCTGCGGCTGCTGGAGGGCGCCGCCGCCGAACCGGACCGCCGGCTCGCCACCCTGCCGCTGCTCTCCGCGCGGGAGACCGAGCGGGTCACCCGGGACTGGAACGCCACCGCGCTGCCCGTCGAGGACGTCACCCTGCCGGAACTGTTCCGGCGCCGGGCCACCGAGACCCCGCACGCCCTGGCGCTGGTCGCCGGGGAGGAGCGGCTGGACTACGCGACGCTGGACGCCCGCGCCGAACGGCTCGCCCACCGGCTGTCCTCCCGCGGCGCCGGCCCCGAACGGCTGGTCGCGCTGCGCCTGCCGCGCACCGCCGACCTGGTGACGGCCGTCCTCGCGGTCTGGAAGACCGGCGCCGGCTACGTGCCGGTCGACCCGGCGCTGCCCGAGGAGCGCGTCCGCTACCTGCTGGAGGACTCCGGGCCGGCCCTGCTGCTGGACGAGCAGACCCTGCGCGAGCTGACGGGGACCGACCACGAGGACACCGGGCGGCTCCCCGCGCCGGACCCGGCGACCCCCGCGTACGTGCTCTACACCTCCGGCTCCACCGGCCGCCCCAAGGGCGTCGCCGTGCCGCACCGCGCCCTGACCCACCTGCTCGCCGCCCACCGGGCCGGCTTCGTCGCCGACGCCGGCGGCGGGCCGCTGAACGTCGCGCTGACCGCCTCCTTCTCCTTCGACACTTCGCTCGAGGGCCTGCTGCTGATGGCCGACGGCCACCCGCTGCACCTGGTCGACGAGACCACCCGGATGGACCCGGCCGCCCTGGTCGAGTTCGTCGTGCGCCACCGGATCGACTTCCTCGACCTCACCCCCTCCTACCTGCGCCAACTGCTGCCCGCCGGGCTGCTCGACGACCCCCGCCACCGCCCCCGGGTGCTGATGCTCGGCGGCGAGGCGGTGGCCCCCCGGCTCTGGCGCGAGCTCGCCGCCCGCCCCGAGGTGGCCGCCTACAACTACTACGGGCCCACCGAGTGCACCGTCGACGCGCTCGCCTGCCGCATCGACGGCGGGGACCGGCCGCTGGTCGGCCGCCCGCTGCCCAACGTCCGCGCCTACGTCCTCGACGGCCGGCTCCAGCCGGTGCCGCCCGGGGTGAGCGGCGAACTCCACCTGGCCGGCGAGCAGGTCGCCCGCGGCTACGCCGGGCGCCCGGGCCTGACCGCCGCCCGCTTCACCGCCGACCCCTACGGCCCGCCCGGCACCCGGATGTACCGCACCGGGGACCTGGCCCGCTGGACCGCCGACGGGCGCCTGGAGTACCTCGGGCGCGCCGACGACCAGGTCAAGGTGCGCGGCCACCGGATCGAACCCGGCGAGATCGAGGCCGCCCTGCTCGACCTCCCCGAGGTCGCCGCGGCCGCCGTGACCGCCGTCCCCGACGCCCACGGTCACCACCGGCTGGCCGCCTACCTGGTGTTCGCCGACGGCGCCGCCCGCCCCGTCGCCGAACTGCGCGCGGCACTGCGCCGGGTGCTGCCCGACCACATGGTGCCCTCGTCCTTCACCGTGCTCGACGCGCTGCCGCTCAACACCAGCGGCAAGCTGGACCGCCGCGCCCTGCCCGCCCCCGAGGCCGACGTCCGGGAGGGCGGGTTCGTCGCCCCGCGCACCCCCGAGGAGGAGACCCTCGCCGCCATCTGGGCCGAGGTGCTGGGCGTGCCGAGGGTCGGTGTCACGGACAACTTCTTCGAACTCGGCGGGGACTCGATCCTGAGCATCCAGGCCGTCTCCCGGGCCCGCGCCGAGGGCCTGCGGATCGGCTCGCAGGACGTCTTCCGCCACCAGACCGTCGCCGACCTCGCCGCCGTGGCCCGCACCGTCGGGGCGCAGGCCGCCCCCGCTCCGCGCCACCAGGACGGGCCGGCTCCCCTCACCCCCGTCCAGGAGTGGTTCTTCGCCGCCCACGGCCCGCTGCGCCATTTCACCATGTCGATGCTGCTCGACCTGCCGCACGAGCTGGACGAGCCCGCCCTGGAACGGGCGCTGGACGCGCTGGTGGCCGCCCACCCGGCGCTGCGCACCCGCTTCACCCCGGGGCAGGACGGCCCGCGCCAGGAGCCGGCCGCCGACGCCGG
>NZ_JBEZUT010000164.1:0-19310 GCF_040636595.1 Kitasatospora sp. NPDC036755 | reverse complement strand
GCCCGCGCGGCCCTGCGCGGGCGCGGGCCCCTCGCCACGGCGGTCGGCGGCTGAGGCGGGAACGCTCAGCGCGTGCGCGGTGAGCCGAGCACCGGAAGTCGACCCGGCCGACTTCCTGTGCGGACAGTGGACGAGTTGTGCCCAGGCTGTCCCGAACACCGAGTGCCTCTCCCAGCGCCCCTCCGGCAGGGACAGCAAGGTGCGGGCGGCCCGGCCGTTGTCGGCCGGGGTGCCCGAAAGGGAGGCTCGTCGGGGCGGCGGCAACCGCTCCGGAGGTCGGTTGATGGAGCGGGCGGGCTCGTGTGTGGGCACACGAGCCCGCCCGAAAGGGAGCCTGGGCGGCCCCCGGCCTTCATGGCCGGGGCCGCCAGCGCGGACCCGGCCGTCCGCTGCGTGGGAAGTCGACCCGGCCGACTTCCTGCTCGGACAGTGGACGGGCTACGCGCAGGCCAGGGCGGGGCCGAGCTGAAACGCGGGCTCGCCCCAAATAGCCCTCCGGCAGGGACAACAGGCTGCGGGCGGTCCGGCCGTTGTCGGCGGGGGTGCCCGCAAGGGAGGCGCGTTGGGGCGGCGCAACGGGTCCGCGGGCCGGTCCGTGGAGCGGGCGGGCACGGACCCGGCCGTCCGCTGCGCAGGAAGTCGGCGGGGCCGACTTCCTGCGCTCACGGGCGGGTCGCGCGGGTGCGGCAGTGGGTGAGGGCGTAGGTGATGCGGCGGTGAGGTCGGTCCGGTAGGTGGCGGGGGCGGGCCGGCGGTGTCGGGTACCTCGTCGATCACCGTGACGCCGGGGGACCTCCGCCGCCGCCGGGCCGTTGTCAGTGCCGACCGCGATGATTCCCGCATGATCGACACCGCCGCTCCGCTCGCCACCCCGTCCGCGTACGCCGACGCCGTCGCCACCGCCGTCCAGGCCGCCGCCGCGTACTACGCCGACGGCTCCACCCCGCTCGGGGACGACGAGTACGACACCCTGCTGCGGGAGATCGCCGCCTACGAGGGCGCCCACCCCGGCGAGGTGCTGCCCGACTCGCCGACCGGCAAGGTGGCCGGCGGCGCCGCGAGCGGCGACGTCCCGCACAGCGTGCCGATGCTCTCCCTGGACAACGTGTTCTCCGCCGAGGAACTGGAGTCCTGGGCGGCCGGCCTGGAGCGGCGCCTGGGCCGGCCCGTCACCGCCTGGTGCGTGGAGCCCAAGCTCGACGGCCTCGCCATCGCCGCCCGTTACCGCGCCGGGCGCCTGCGGCAGGTCGTCACCCGCGGCGACGGTCTCGCCGGCGAGGACATCACCCACGCCGCCGACGCCATCCTCGGCCTGCCCGCCAACCTCGCCGAGCCCGCCGACATCGAACTGCGCGGCGAAGTCCTGCTCACCCGGGACCAGTTCGAGCACGCCAACCGGGTGCGCGCCGAGCACGGCGCCACCCCCTTCGCCAACCCCCGCAACGGCGCCGCCGGCACCCTGCGGGCCAAGGACCGCCCCTACCGGATCGAACTGACCTTCTTCGCCTACGACGCCGTCGGCCCCGACGACCTCGCCCACAGCGCCCTGCTGGAGGACCTCGCCGCACTCGGCGCCAACACCGCCGCCGCCACCGCGGCCCACCCCCGGCACTGCGCGGGCCTGGAGGACGTCCAGCGGCGCATCGAGGAGATCTCCGCGCTGCGCGCCGAACTGCCCTTCGGGATCGACGGCGTGGTGGTCAAGGCCGACCTCGCCGCCGACCGCGCCGAGGCCGGCTCCGGCTCGCGCGCCCCGCGCTGGGCGGTGGCCCGCAAGCTGGCCGCCCAGCACAAGGTCACCCGGCTGCTCGGGGTCGAGTGGAACGTCGGCCGCACCGGCATCATCGCGCCGCGCGCCGTCCTCGAACCGGTCGTCGTCGACGGCGTCACCGTCACCTTCGCCACCCTGCACAACCCCGCCGACATCGAACGCCGCGGACTGATGATCGGCGACCAGGTCTTCGTCTACCGCGCCGGCGACGTCATCCCCCGCGTGGAGGCCCCGGTTCTCGACGCCCGCACCGGCGCCGAGCAGCCGATCGCCTTCCCCGAGGCGTGCCCGCGCTGCGGCGACGCCATCGACACCACCGAACAGCGCTGGCGCTGCATACGCGGCCGCGGCTGCCAGGCCGTCGCCTCCGTCCTGTACGCGGCCGGCCGCGACCAGCTCGACATCGAGGGCCTCGGCGGCACCCGCGCCGTCCAGCTCGTCGAAGCCGGCCTGGTCACCGACCTCGCCGACCTGTTCACCCTCACCCGCGAGCAACTGCTCACCCTGGAGCGGATGGGGGAGACCAGCGCCGTCAACCTGCTCACCGCGATCGCCACCGCCCGCACCCAGCCGCTCAACCGGGTCTTCTGCGCCCTCGGCATCCGCGGCACCGGCCGCACCATGTCCCGCCGGATCGCCGCGCACTTCGGCTCCATGGCCGCGATCCGGGCCGCCGACGCCGAGACCCTGGCCGGCGTCGACGGCATCGGCGCCGAGAAGGCCCGCGTCGTCGCCGCCGAACTCGCCGACCTCGCCCCGCTGCTGGACCGTCTCGCGGCCCTCGGCGTGGGCACCGCCGTCACCGCCCCGACGGCCCCCGCCGCCACGGCGGGTGAGGACGACGGCACCGCTGCGGCCGAGGGCGGCCCGCTCACCGGCGAGGCCGTCGTCGTCACCGGCAGCATGACCGGCGCCCTCGCCGAACTCTCCCGCAACCAGGTCAACGAACTGATCGAACGCGCGGGCGGCAAGGCCTCCTCCTCCGTCTCCAAGCGCACCACCCTCCTGGTCGCGGGCGAGAAGGCCGGCTCCAAGCGCGCCAAGGCCGAGGAACTCGGCATCCGCGTCCTCACCCCCGAGGAGTTCGCCGCCCTGGTCTCCGACCACCTCCCGGCCTGAGCGGGGCCGGCTCCTCCCCGCCTCGTGCGGCGGTCGTGCGGAAATCGTGACGGCCTCGCGCAGGATCGGCACCGGGCCGGGCGGCGTCCACCGCGCGACGGATCGCACCACCGCGCCCGCCCGTACCCGAGCGGTTCCGGTCGCAGGGGTGCGGGCCGTCCACCCGACCACGGAGGAGAACAGATGACCCTCGTCCCCGGGCCGCGCCGGCGCACCCTCGCCGCCTCGGCCGTCACCGCCGTCGCCGTGGGCCTGTTAAGCCTCGGCGCGGCCCCGGCCGCCCACGCCGACACCCTTCCGACGCTCTGCAACCCGGCCGTGGACCGCACCACGGCCGAGCCCGTCAACGTGCAGATCACGCCCCTCGTCACCGACTTCCTGATCTACAACGTCGCCCCGGGCACCACCGGGCAGCACAGCGACACCCTGACCCGGGTCAACTCGGCGACCACCACCGTCGACAACAAGACCGAGATCACCGCCTCCGCGAGCGCGCTGTTCGCCAAGGTCGAGGTGAAGGTCGGCTTCTCGGTGCAGAAGACCACCTCCAGCACCACCAGCGTGACCGTCAGCGACACGTGGAACCTCAACTCCCCGGGCCGGTACGGCCTCTACCGGGGAACCAGGGTCGTCACCGGCCAGTACGTCAACCGGATCTGCGCCCAGACCGGCGCCAACACCGGCATCTGGGTCACCACCTCGCCGTCCCCCGGGACCTTCACCACCTACGAGTCCCCGGAGATCGGCTCCGTCGGCTGCGCGCCCGCCGAACCGGCCGGCACCGTACGCCGGGCCGCCCAACTCCTCATCAGCAACTGCTGACCGTGCCCACCGACCTGACGACGGAGGACCCCGTGACGAACCGGCTCGGACACACGACCACCCGCCCGGGCAGGGCACTGCGCGGCCTCGCCGCCGCCGCGCTCGCCTCGCTGGCCGGCCTGACTCTGCTCGCCGGCCCCGCCGCGGCCGCCACCGAGGGCCTGGCCTCCAGCGAGTGGCACGGCTACGTCTGCGACGACGGCTACTACCGGATCAAGACGCCGTTCGGACAGCTCGTGGAACGCAACCAGTACAGCGCCTGGGGGCAGGCCATCCAGAACCCCGACAGCGGTGCCTACCGCCAGCAGTGGAAGCTGTGCCACTACAAGGACGACAGCCAGTCGTTCATCTTCCGCAGCCGGGAGAACGAGGGCGACTGCCTGGGCGTCTGGAAGCAGAACCCGAACGACGGCAACGAGGGGCTGGCCGACGGCGCCAACTTCAACGTCTTCGACTGCCAGGGCTGGATCTACGGCAACCAGATCTTCCACTTCGTGTACCCGGCGCCCGGCTCCAACCAGGTGCTGATGAAGATCGGGCACAGCGGGAGCTTCGCGGCCGTCTCCGACGCGAACGGCGGCGCGGGCTCGTCCATCGCCCAGTACGGCTACCGGGCGTCCCTGTTCACGCTGGACCACCTCGCGGCCTGACGTCCCCGTGCGGGGCCGGCCCTTCCGGGGCCGTCCCCGCACGCTCACGCGGACGCTGCGGACCCGTCGGACCCGTCGGACCCGTCGGACTCGGCGGACTCCACGAGCCGGAACACCCCGACCTCCCAGCCGAAGCCGACCACCAGCCGGCCCCCGGGGGCCGCGGCCAGCGCGCCGACCGGCAGCGGCAGCACCAGGTCGGGGCCGACCCGCTCGAGCGTGGCCGGGTCCCAGGTCCGGACGGTGCCGTCGTCGTCGCCGGTGACGAGGACCGGACGGCCCGCGACCCGCGCCGCGGTCAGCACGGCGGTGTCGTCGGCGGCGGCGCGCAGGGGAGGGCCGAGCGGGGAGCGGGTGGCCAGGTCCCAGACGTGCACCAGGCCGTCGTCGCTGCCCGCCGCCACGACCGGGCGGCCGTCGACCACCATCGCCACCAGCGCCTCGATGCCCGGCCCGTCGTCCTCGTCGTCCTCGTCCGTCCACTCCTCGTCGTCGGCGTGGTCCGGTTCCTCCGCGTCGTCCTCGGCCGGTGAGGGGCGGCCCGGGAGCGCGATCGGCTCGCCGACCGCGGCGCCGGTGGCGAGGTCCCACACCCGCACGTCCCCGTCGTCCGCGGTGACGGCGACCGCCCGGCCGTCGAGCACCGTCGTGGCCACCGCGGTCACGTGGAACCGGTGTCCGGCCGCCGGCTCGTGGAGGACCTCCCCGGTGGCGAGGTCCCAGACCCGGACGAGGCCCTCCGAGTCCCCGGTGACGGCGAGCGCCCGGCCGTCCAGCACCGCCGTGGCCACCGCGCCCACCGCGCGGTCGTGGACCAGCGGCGGACCCGCCGGGCTCCCGGTGGCCGGATCCCATAGCCGGACCTCCCCGGCGCGCGGCTCGACGGTGGCCACCACGGGACGGCCGTCGACCACCGCCGTCGCCATCGCCCGCACCGGCTCCCCGGAGCCGGCGAAGGGCGTGCCGGCGTCGGCGCCGTCGGCCAGGTCCCACAGGCGTGCCGTGCCGTCCCAGTCGGTGCTGACCACCAGCGTCCTGCCGTCGACCTCGACCGTCGCCGCGGCGGTCACCTCGGTGCCGTGTCCGGGCAGCGGGTCGCCCACGGAGCGGTCGTCGACGGCCGGGTCCCAGCGGTGCACCCGGCCGTCGGAGGTGCCGAGGAGCACCACCGGCCGTCCGTCCGGCGTCGAGGTCGACGCCAGCGACCTGGTCCGGCCGTTCGGCCCGGGGAAGGCCTGGGCGAGCTGCCGTCCGGTGGCCGCGTCCCACAGCCGCAGCAGGCCGGAGTCGTCGCTGGTGGCCACCGTCGTCCCGGCCCCGGTGGCCACCGCCGCCACCTCCTGCGGCCGCTCGTGCGCGACGGCGAGGCTCTCGCCCACCGGCCGGGCCGTGGCCAGGTCCCACAGGGTGGTGGTGCCGTCCCACGCGCCGACGGCCACGGCCGGGCGGCCGCCGGCGTCCACCACGGCCACCGCCTGCACCGGGCCGTGCCCGGTCCTCACCGGCGGCAGCAGCTCGCGGCCCCTCGCCAGGTCCCAGATCCGTACGGTTCCTTGGAAGTCGCCGGTCACCGCGACGGGCCGGCGCAGGATCACCGTCGTCGCCACCGCCGTCAGCCGGCCGGGGCGGGAGCCGCCGGGGGCGGCCGGGTCGCGCATCGGCTTGCCGACCGGCTCTCCGGTGGCCAGGTCCCAGACCCGCACGCTGCAGTCGTCGCCGCAGGTGACGGCCACCGGGCGGCGGCGCAGCACGGCGGTGGCCGCCCCGGTGACCCAGTCGGTGTGCCCGGGCAGGGGCGGGTGCAGCAGCCGGCGGGTCGTCAGGTCCCAGATCCGCACGGCCTCGTCGGTGCCGGCGGAGACCGCCACCGCCCGGCCGTCCAGCTCGGCCGCGGCCACGGCGTGGACGCGGCCGGTGTGGTCGGTCATCGGCTCGCCGACGGCCTCGCCGGTGGCCACGTCCCACAGCCGCACGGTGCCGTCGTCGCCGCCGGTGACCACGACCGCCCGGCCGTCCACCGCGGCCGGGACCGCGGCGATCGCCCCGACGGCCTCCCCGTGCCCGGCCACGCTCCAGCGGCAGCCGCCCTGTGGGGTGCCGCTGGCCCACTCGGCGCGCCGGCGCGGGTACCGCTCCTCCGCCACCGGGACGGCCTCGAAGCGGGCGGCCAGTCGGGCGTCCCCGTAGCGCAGGGCGTCCAGCGCCAGCAGCTGGCGGCGCACCGCGGGGTCGGCCTCCCGGTGCCGGTGGACCGAGGCCTCGTACACCGCGGCGCCCGCCCGCCCGAACCCCCACGCCTCGGGGAGCAGGGCCAGCACGGTCGCCGGGTCGGCGTTCACCAGGAACCCGGCGTCGGCGAACGGGACGGAGCCCAGGTAGACGGCGACGGCGCGGCGCAGTTCGGGATCCGGCCCCTGGGCCGCGCGCAGCCACAGCGCCACGGCCTCGCCGACCTCGCCGTCCTCGGACAGCATCACCCCCAGCCGCTCCTCGGCGAGTTGGCGGTAGGGCGGGATCCGCGTGGCGACCGCCGCGCGCAGCAGCCGGTGCGCCTCGGCCCGGTCGCCGTCGAAGCGCGCCCGGTCGGCCGCGTCGATGGTGGACGCGACCTCGACGAGTTCCTCGGCCACCTGCGGGGGCAGGGTGGAGAGGTCCATCAGTTCCCCGGGGCGCGCCCACGCCCTGGGGTCCCGGGCGGCGGGCGGGGCGGCCGCGGGCTGCCCGCCGTGCGGGCGGCGGCCGCCGAACAACCGGCCTATCCAGCCCCGGTGTTCCTTCGCGTCGGTCATCGACTCTCCCCACTTCCGTACCGATCCGCCCCACCCTACTGATCGGCCCGCGCTCGGCCCTCGGGCGCCACCGGGGGGTTGCCGTTGGCGGCGAGGCGGTCGCTCATCTCCTTGTGGGCGCGCCGGGAGTGCGGGTTGGCCGGGTCGTGGACGAGGCGCAGGTAGTCGTAGAGGATCCGCACGCACTCGTCCCGGGTGGAGCAGGGCGCGTCGGCGGCCAGGTCGAGGCCCCGGGTGACCTCCGTCAGCCGTCCGTCGGCGTCGGCGTACACCGGGTGCCAGACGAGCCGCACCGCCGGGTCGAGCGCCATGACCACCCGCAGCTGCGGCACCTCCTGCGCGATGAGGACGCTCTCGGGGTCGTACGCCCGCAGGAAGATGTGGACGGGGCCGCGGGCGCGGCTCACGAAGGCCTTGGACAGGACGTTCCACATGGGCGTCTTGAGCGCCCAGTCCGGGGTCAGCGTCAGCTTGTCGACGACCCCGCCGAAGGCGGTGGCCTCCAGCGGGGTGTGGCCCTTGGCGAGGGCGTAGTCGCTGACCTCCCGGCCGCCCGACCACAGGGCCAGCGTCGGGGTGTCGATCTCCAGGTGGTCGCCGACGACCCGCACCAGCTCCTGGTACCAGGTGTTGGAGGCGCGGTGGTCGCGCTGCTCCTGGCGTTCGGTGAAGCGCCCCATGGCCTCGTCGTTGAGCTGCCCCTGCTCGGCGATGCCGCCGAGGACGAGCTGCCAGGCGATCTCCGTGATGTCCGGGGAGAAGCCCGCCCGGGCCATGTCCTCGCGGAACGTGGCCCACTCGCCGTGCGAGACGGGGTCGGCGGCGTCGCGCCGGGCCTGTTCCCGGACGCCGGGGGCCGCCGTGCGCTGGATCCGGCGGGTGACGGCCGCGTTGCCCACCGTCCGTTGCAGGGCGGCGAGTTCGGCGGGGCGCGGCGCCCTGCCGGGGCTCGCGGGCGCCGGGGCCGGGGCCTGCGCCGGGCGCCTTCCCGGTACGGGTGCGGCCTCGGGCGCCCGTTCCGTCGAGGGTGTCACGGTCCTGCGCACGTTCCCCGGTCCTCCCGCCTCGCCGCCCGGCCCGGCCCCCGCTGTTCGGGGCCGTCCCCGTCGACCCTACGGCCCCGGCGCGGCGCCCGGCAGGGTCCGCAGGGGCAGCGCCGGGGCACGGTCGGGCGGCCGGTCAGCCGCCGGGGGCGGGCGGCAGCCGGAAGCCGACCTCGGCGCCGCCGCCCGGCGCGGCGTCGGCGAAGACGGTGCCGTGGTCGGCGGCCACCAGGTCGTGCACGATGGCCAGGCCCAGCCCCGAGCCCGGGGTGGACTGGGTGCCGGTGGCGCGGTAGAAGCGCTCGAAGACGGCCTGCCGGTCGCCGGGCGCGATGCCGGGCCCGTGGTCGCGCACGGCCAGCCGGGTGCCGGTGATCCGGATCTCCACCGGGCTGCCGTCCGGGCTGAACTTGACGGCGTTGCCCACCAGGTTGTCCACGCAGCGCTGCAGTGCCCGCGGGCGGGCGAGCACCGGCACCGGCCCGTCGGCGCTGACGGTGATCTCCCGGCCGGTCCGGCGGTGGAAGCGCCGGGCGCTGTCCTCGGCGGCGTCCGGCAGGTCGAGCGGCTCCGGGTCCTCCGCGGTCTGCCGGTCGGTGGCCAACTCGACGAGTTCGCGGACGAGTTCGTCGAGGGCGACGGTCTCGGTGACCAGGGTGGCGAGGATCTGCTCCTCGTCCTCGGGGGCGAGCCGGCCGCGGGCGCGCTGGAGGAGCTCGGCGCAGCCGCGCACCGAGGTCAGCGGGGTGCGCAGCTCGTGGCTGGCGTCCTGGACCAGGCGCTGCTGCTGCTCGCGGGAGCGGTGCAGCGCGCCGACCATCGACTCGAAGGCCCGGGTGAGGCCGCCGACCTCGTCGCGCCCGGCGGCGGGCAGCGGGGTGGCCAGGTCGCGGGTGGTGGTGATGTGCTCGGCGGCGGCGGCCAGGCGCCGCACCGGGCGCAGGATCCGGCCGAGGACGAACCAACTGAGCAGGGCGCAGGCGGCCGCGGCCGCCGCGCCGGTGACGGTGATGCGCCGGAGGAACGCCTCGTCGACCTCGGTGACCCCGGCGTAGGTCTGGCCGACCATCACCGCGCCCTGCCCGTCCGGGCGGGCCAGGGTGAGCACGCCGTACGGGGTGCCGTCGACGGTGGCGTCCTCCTGGTGGGAGCCCTGCCCGGTGCGGGCCACCTCCAGGGCCCGGTCGGAGACCGGCAGCGCCGGTGCGCCCGGGGCCAGCGGCCGTACGGCGGTGCCGTCGGCGGGCAGCAGCTGCTCGACGGTGTCGGGCCGGGCGAGCGGGGGCCGGCCGAGCTCCAGGGCGGCGAGCACGGTGTGGGCGCGGTCCTGCAGGCTGCGGTCGAGCTGGTCGGAGACCAGGGTGCTGACGCCGCGGTAGGCGGCGGTGACGGGAACGGCGATCGCCAGCAGCACGGAGGCGAGGACGACGAGGCCGATCCGGGTGCGCAGCATCAGGCGCTCCGGGCGGTGTAGCCGACGTTGCGCACGGTGTGGATCAGCCGGGGCGCGCCGTCCTCCTCGGTCTTGCGGCGCAGGTAGCCGACGTAGACGTCGAGCGAGCGCGAGTCGGTGTCGAAGTCGTAGCCCCAGATGCGCTCGTAGATCCGGTGGCGGGTCAGGACGGTGCCCTGGTTGCGCAGGAGCAGTTCCAGCAGGTCGAACTCGGTCTTGGTCAGGTCCAGGCGCCGCCCGCCGCGGTGGGCCAGGCGGGCGGCGGGGTCCAGGGAGAGGTCGGCCAGGGCGAGGCCGGCGCCGGCACCGGCCTCGGCGCCGAGCGGTTCGGCGCGCCGTAGCAGGGCCCGTATGCGGGCCAGCAGTTCCTCGGTGGCGAAGGGCTTGGCGAGGTAGTCGTCGGCGCCCGCGTCCAGCCCGGCGACCCGGTCGCCGAGCTGGTGGCGGGCGGTGAGGACCAGGACGGGCAGCCGGTCGCCGCGCCGGCGCAGCATCCGGCACAGCGCGAGGCCGTCGAGGCGGGGCATGACCACGTCCACCACCGCGAGGTCGGGGCGCCGGTGCTCCAGGAGGTCCAGGGCCTCCTGGCCGTCGGCGGTGGTGAGCACCTGGTAGCCCTCGAAGCGCAGCAGGTGGTCCAGGGTGCTGCGGACGCCGGGGTCGTCCTCGACGACCAGGACGGTGCGCCGGGCGGTGATGGGATCTGTCATGGTGTCATCCTCGCTGGTGGCGGGGGGTGGTCTGGCCCGGCGGCGGCCCCGGACGGCGGTCAGCGGGGGACGGGGACGACCGCGACCGGGGGGATCTGCGCGAGGCAGGAGGTGTCGCCGACCTCGCCGGTGCGGATGAAGTGACCGGAGATCTCCAGCGTGCAGCCGGTCGACTCCAGCTCCGGCACGTGCCCGGCGTTGGGCACCGAGACGAAGGCGCTGCGGCGGAACTGGGCCGCGGACAGGCGGGAGTTGACCTCCGGGGTGTTGGTGTCCAGGTCCCCGGAGAGGACCAGGACGGGCACGTCGGGCACGTTGCGCAGATCGGTGGGCTGGGGGCGGGCGGTGCCCCGGCGCGGCCAGTCCAGGCAGTTGTCCCCGCCGTCGGTCTGGCCCGCGGCCCAGCCCGCGGGGCTGAACGCCCCGAAGTCGGCCGGGTCCGCGGCGGCCACGGCGGCGCGGTACTGGCGGCGGCGCTCGGCCGGCGAGGCGTCCGGGTCCCAGGTGCGGGCGTAGTCGTTGCAGGTGACGGCCAGGAACGAGGCCTGGTCCTCGGTGCCGGTGTGCTCGATCTCGCGGCGCACCAGGGCGGCCAGCGGCGCCTCGTCGCCCGCCGCGAAGGCGTGCAGCGCGGCCGGCAGCTCGCCGAGCAGCGCGGGCGTCCCGGGGTCGGCGCCGGCGCCGCGGGTGGCCGGCTCGTACATCAGGTCGGCGAGCTTGTCCTCGGTGAACCGCACGGTGCGCCGCTCGCCGTCCACGGAGGCGGTCACCTTCAACGGGCGGGCGCGCAGCCGCTCGGTGACGGCGGCCAGGTCGTGCACGGCGGTCTGCGGGTCGCAGGCCCCGCTGCGCTCGCAGATCCGGCGCAGCGTCAGCGAGACCTGCTGGGCGCCGGGCCGGGCCAGGGAGTCGAAGGCGAGCGGGTAGGCGCCGGAGAGCACCATCCTCTCCACCCGCTCGGGGTGGCGGTCGGCGTACACCGGCATCAGGTAGGTGCCGTACGACAGGCCGTACAGGACCAGCTTCGGGGCGCCCAGGCGCTCGCGGGCCGCGTCGATGTCGTCGGCCGTGGCGGCGCTGGTGTAGCCGCGGGCCCGCGGGCCGAGCTCCTCGGCGCACTCGGCGACGGCCTCGCGCATCCCCGCCCGCGGGGCCCAGCGGTACTCGGCCTCCGTGACGCCGCAGGGCAGCCGGCCCGAGCGGCCGGTGCCGCGCGGGTCCAGCAGCAGCACGTCGTAGTCGTCCAGGACGCCCTCCAGCGCCCCGGCGACCTGCTCGGCGCGGTCGATCAGCGTCTCGCCGGGGCCGCCGGGGTTGAGCGCGACGGTGCCCAGGGCCGGGCCGGGGCGGCTGTGGCGCACCACCGCGTAGCTCACGTCGATGCCGCCCAGGCGCGGCTCGCCCGCCACCAGCGGGCGGCGCATCGTCGTGCAGTCGACCTGGTGCCCGGGCACGGCCGGGCACCACGCGGGGCCGGCCGGCGCCCCGGCGGGGGAGGCCTGCGCGGGGGTGGCGGCGACCGGCAGCACCGTCGCCAGCACCGCCAGGGCCGCCGCGGCCAGGCCGCCCCGCTGCTTCGCCCCGCTCGTCGCCGTGCCCGTGTTCGTCGTCATCGCCGTGCCCTTCGTCCGTCCTGCGGTCGGTGTGGGCACCACCTTGCGGGGCGCCCGTCAGCGGTTCGGCAGAGCGACGGCAAAGGCGTGTAAGAACCCGCGCCCGGCGGTTCGGGGCCGTCCGGGCCGGGAGCGGAGTCGGCGGCAACCGGCCCCGACGAGGAGAGGCCGGCGGGCCCCGGCCGTCGGCTACGGGATCGCCGAGCAGGTGCCGAGCGCGTGCGGCCGGGTACGGCGGGAGGCAGAGCCCTCCCGCCGTACGGCGAACGCTGGGGTCAGGCGGCCAGGCAGAGGCCGTTGTGGCGCCCCGTCGGCGCGGTGCGGCCCCGGCCCGCCAGGCTCCGGCCCGCTCGGCTCGGGGCGGCGTACCGGGCCAGCTCCTCCTGGGCGAGCGAGAGCAGGTCCCCGAGGCCGAGCCCCAGCGCCCGGGCGGCGGCCGCGAGCACCTCCGAGGAGGCCTCCTTGCGGCCGCGCTCCAGCTCCGACAGGTACGGCATCGAGATCCGGGCCGCCTCCGCGACGTCCTTCAGCGTGCGCTCCTGGGCGAGCCGTTCGCGCCGCAGCACGTCGCCGACGACGTCGCGCCACAGCGGCTCCCTCCGTGCGGGCGTGCGCGCGGGGCGGGGCTCCCCGCCGGCCGCGGGCGGCGAGGCCTGCGGGCGCAGCGGGAGGACGCGGGCTTCGTTCGGCGCATGAGTGCTCACCCCCTCAGCCTAGGGACCGGCGGCCCGGGCGGAAGGGGGCGGCGTTCCGCCCTGGGAGAAGCCGCCGTACGGGCGCGGGTTCAGGGCCGGGGGACCCAGCCGGGCGGGGTGAGGCCGGTGTCGGCGAGGATCCGTCCGACCGTCTCGTCCAGGCCGCTGTGCGGGCCGACGACCCGTTCGATCCCGTGGGGGAGCAGGTCGTGGGGCCGGTACCAGTCGGCCATCTCCTCGGGGGAGAACTCGGCGCCCTGGGGCGGGTGGCGTGCCGGCGCACCGTCTCCTCGAAGCCGACGTCGAGGTAGTAGAGGAAGCAGCGCCCCCGGTGGTCGGCGGCGAGCCGGGCCAGCATCGGCCCGTAGTGCTCGGCGGTGAGGATGCCCTCGACGACCGTGTGGAAGCCGTGGCCGAGGGCGTGCCGCGCGACCAGGTCGATCAGCCCGATGTTCGCCCCGCCCGGGACGTCCCGCTCCCGCAGGACGGTGCGGCGCAGCACGTCCTGCCCGACGACGGCCAGGCCCCGCCCGTACGCGGCCCGCAGCCGCGCGGCGACGCTGGACTTCCCCGCACCGCTCGGACCGCGCACCACGACCAGCACGCTCTGCTGACTGCCCGCCATGACGCAACCCTCCCCGCGCCGCGCCCCGGCCACACCGCCGGGTGCCCGGCGGCCCGCGGACCGCGGCGGTCGGGGCCCGCGCCGGGGCCGGCCCGGGCCCCTGTATGTTGATCACTCGCCGACCCCGTCGGTGTCCCGCCCCGGGGGTCGACGCGCGGGCCGGCCCGACGCGGCCGCCGTTGCGCGCGGGCCGGGCCACCGCCGCCGGGCAGCCGGAAGGACCACCCGGCCGAGCCCGCGCCCCGGGGCCGAACAGCCGCTCACCGTCACGACGTTCCCGAAGGATCCCGCATGACCGTTCCCGCCCCGCCCGACAGCGGCCCGCCGTCCGCCGCGGAGCCGGCCGGCGCCGACCCGTGGGCGCCGCCGGACCCGGGCGTGGCCCCCACCGCCGCCGCGCCGCCCGTCGCCCCCGCCGCGCCGCCCGTCGCCCCCGGCGCGCCCGCCGCCCCGGGCATGCCGCCCGGCGGTGCCCCCGGCGGGCCGTACTGGCCGCCGTACCCGATGCCGACGCACGCCCCGCAGCCCCGCAACGGCCTGGGCATCGCCGCCCTGGTGCTCGGGATCGTCGGCGTCGTCCTCGGCCTGGTCATCGTCCTGTTCTGGCTGTCCTGGCTGCCGGCCCTGCTCGCCCTCGTCTTCGGCGCCATCGGCCTGGGCCACGCCCGCAAGGGCCTGGCGACCAACCGGGCGATGGCCCTGGCGGGCGTGGTCCTGGGCATCACCGGCCTGCTGGTCTCGGTCGGCACCGGCGTGTTCGTCGGGGTCCGGGTGCACGCCATCAACAAGGAGCTGAAGGCGGAGGCGGACGACGCCCGCGCCCGCTCCGAGGCCGCCACCAAGGCCGCCCAGGAACGGGCCGCCAAGGAGAAGGCCCGCCTCGACGCCGAACGCCAGAAGTACGAGGCCGAGCAGGAGAAGGCGGCCGCCGACGAGCGGGCCCGGCACCTGCCCTTCGGCCAGTCCTACACCTACCCGGACGGGCTGAAGGTCACCATGGCCGCGCCGGAGCCGTACACCCCGCGCGGGGCCGTCGGCGAGGTCCCCAAGGACGCCGAGGTCGTCCAGGTGCGGATCACCGTCGCCAACACCGGCCCCGCCGAGGTCTCGCTCTACGGATCGGGGATGCCCACCGTCAAGGACGCCAAGGGCAACCTCGTCTTCACCCTGATCGACGGCAGCGGCCGGATGAAGCTCCTCGCCGACTCCCTGGCCCCGGGCCAGGAGGCCGTCAGCCTGACCGCCTACGCCCTGCCGGCCGACGCCGGTCCCTTCACCGTCCGCTTCGACCACACCATGGGCACGGACCACCGGAGCGTCGTCTGGACCGGCTCCCCGGGCTGACCCGCCCCCGCCGGTACCCTGCCCGCGTGGACCCCGCCCAGGAGGAACCCGCGACCGACCGGCCCGTGCTCTACGAACGGGCCGGTCCCGTCGCCCGCGTGACGCTCAACCGGCCCCGTGTGCTCAACGCGATGGACCTGCGGATGCACACCGAGCTCGGCGCGGTCTGGGACGAGGTCGAACGCGACGACCGGGTACGGCTGGTCGTGCTCACCGGCGCCGGGGACCGCGCCTTCTCGGTCGGCCAGGACCTCGCGGAACGGGCCCGCCTCGACCGCGAGGGCGCGCCGCCGACGACCTTCGGATCCCGGGGCCAGCCGGGCGCGCCCCGCCTGACCGACCGCTTCTCCCTGACCAAACCGGTCCTCGCCCGGGTCCGCGGCCACGCCCTCGGCGGCGGCTTCGAACTGGTCCTCGCCTGCGACCTGGTGATCGCCGCCGACAGCGCCGTCTTCGCCCTGCCCGAAGCCACCCTCGGGCTCGTCCCGGGCGCGGGCGGCGCCTTCCGGCTGGCCCGCCAGATCCCGCTCAAGGCCGCGATGGGCTACCTGCTGACCGGACGCCGGATGACGGCGGCCGAGGCCCTGGCCTTCGGACTCGTCAACGAGGTCGTCCCGGACGACCGGCTCGACGAGTGCGTCGAACGCTGGACGGCCGACCTGCTGCGCTGCGCCCCCCTGTCGCAGCGCGCCCTGAAGGAGGCCGTGCTGCGCTCGCTGGACCTGCCGCTGGAGCGGGCGTTCACCACCCATTACCACTGGGAGCAGGTCCGCCGGGCCAGCGAGGACGCCCGCGAGGGGCCGCGCGCCTTCGCGGAGAAGCGCCCCCCGGTGTGGCGCGGACGCTGAACCGCCCCGGGCCCGGGCCGAGTCGCCCGGGCCCGGCCCCGCTCAGCCCTCCTCCCCGCTCCCGAAGGCCGACTCGAACTCGTCGATGTCCTCCTGGCCCAGCGAGATCAGCGAGAAGTCCGACGGGGTGTGACCGCCCGGGCCCTCGGCGGCGTGCCGCACCAGGCCCTCCAGCACGGCCCGCCACCGCCCGGCGAGGTCCTCCAGCTCGGCCGTGCCGAGCAGCCCGCCCGGCGACTCCAGGACGAAGCCCAGCTCGGGCCCCCGCGGCAGGTCCCGGGCCGAGCCGTTGATCTCCAGCACGTGCCGCAGCGGCGTCGACGGGTCGACCCCGCCGTCCGGCACCGGGCGCTCGCCCGCCGGCGTCCACGCCCGGGCCGCGCCACCGCCGCCACCGTCCGCACCGCCGGAACCCGTACCGCCGGAGCCCGCGCCGTCCGCGCCCGGGGAGTCCGAACCGCCGAACCGGCCCAGGTAGTTGAACCCGATCTGCGCCGCCGCCAACGGCTCCAGCACCGCCCGGGTGGCCGGGTTCAGGTACCTGAGCAGCCCGTACCCGAGGCCGTCGCCCGGCACCTGCCGCAGCTGCTCCTTGACCCGCTTGATCAGCCGCGCCGCGTCCGCCCCGCCCGCCCGGACCTCGGCCGGGTCGATCGGACCGGGCTCCAGCCACACCGGGTGGACGGCGGTGAACCACCCGACCGTCCGCGTCAGGTCCATGTCCTCGGCCAGCGGCACCCGCCCGTGCGCCTCCCGGTCGATCAGGAAGCCCTGCGGGGCCGGCCCGCCGCGCGAGCGCAGCCACTCGTCGAGCGCCGCGGTCAGCCCGGACAGCAGCACGTCGTCGACGCCCGCGTGATAGGCGGCGGGCAGCGCGGCCAGCAGCGATCCGGCCATCGGCGCCGCGACGGTCAGCTCCGCGCGGGACACCCCGGCCCCCACCGTGTCGGTCCGCGGGTCCAGCGGCCGCCCGGCGAGCGGCTCCTCGACCCGCTCGACCATCCGCCGCCAGGCCGGCAGCTCGTCCACCGTCCGCTGCGCCCTGGCCCGCTGCGCCAGGGCGTCCGCCCAGCGGCGGAAGGAGGCCGGCTCGGGGGCGACGGCCGCCCGCGCGGCGTCCGCGCCGCCGGTGGCCAGGGCCGCGTCCGCGAGCGCCAGGTCGGGCATCAGCACCCGCCAGGAGACCCCGTCGATCACCAGGTGGTGGGCCGTCAGCAGCACCAGGGCGTCCCGGCCGGGGCCGCGCTCGATCAGCACGGCCCGCAGCATCACGCCGTCGCCGGGCGCGAGCGCGGCCTGGGCGGCCGCGGCCCGCTCGTCGACCAGCGCGTCCAGCCGCGGCCCGTCCAGGCCCGCCGCGTCCACCCGGGTCACCAGGTCCGCCGGGTCCACGGCCGAGGCGTCCCGCGGCTCGGGGACCACCAGCTCCCCGTCCGCCAGCCGCGCCCGCAGCACGTCGTGCCGCGCCATGACGGCCCCGAGGACGGCGGCCAGCCGTCCGGGCGTCAGACCGGGCGGGGCGGTCAGCAGCATCGACTGGCTGCCGGCGCGCGCCGCCGAGCCCGTACGGGCCGCGATCTCGCGCATCACCGGGGTCAGCGGCACCGGGCCCCAGGGGACGTCCTCGGGGCGGTCCTGCCGCTCGGCGTCGACCGGCTCGGCCACCCGCGCCAGCTCCGCGGGCGTGCGCAGCTCGAAGATCTGGCGCGGGGTGATCGCCAGGCCGGCCTTGCGGGCCCGCCCGGACAACAGCATCGAGGTGATCGAGTCGCCGCCGAGGCCGAAGAACGAGTCCTCCGCCCCCGCCCGTTCCAGGTTCAGCACCTCGGCGAACAGGCGGCACAGCAGCTCCTCCGTGTCGGTGGCCGCGGCGCGTCCCGCCGTCCGGCCGGGGAAGTCGGGCAGCGGCAGGGCGGCCCGGTCGACCTTGCCGTTCGCCGTCACCGGCAGCGCCTCCAGCACGGTCACCGAGGCCGGGACCATGTAGTCGGGCAGCCGCGCGGCGAGGTGCTCCACCAGCGCCCGCGGTTCGGGCCGGGCCCGGTCGCCGCCGGCCGGCACCACGTACCCGGCCAGCCGCTTGCGGCCGTCCGCGTCCTCCAGCGCGACCACCAGCGCCTGCCCGACGTCCGGGTGCGCGGCCAGCTCGGCCTCGATCTCGGCCGGCTCGACGCGGAACCCGCGGATCTTGAGCTGCTTGTCGGCGCGGCCGAGGAAGAGCAGCTGCCCGTCCCGGGTCCACTGCGCCAGGTCGCCGGTGCGGTACATCCGCGCCCCCTCGGGCTCGCCCTCGGCGGGGAAGGGGCAGGCGACGAAGCGCTCCGCGGTGAGCGCGGGGCGCCCCAGGTAGCCGCGGGCCAGCCCGGCCCCGGCGAGGTAGAGCTCGCCGGTCATGCCGGCCGGCACGGGCCGCAGGAACGCGTCGAGGACGAACGCCCGGGTGTTGTCCATCGGCCGGCCCAGCGGCACCGCGTCGGGCACCGCGTCCGGGTCGGTGAAGGGCAGCTGGGTGGCGAAGGCGGTGGACTCGGTGGGGCCGTAGGTGGTGCGCACCACCAGGCCCGGGTGGGCGTGCAGCAGGGTCCGTACGGCGTGCGCGGAGACGACGTCGCCGCCGGTGGACACCTCGCGCACCCCGGCGAAGATGTGCGCGGCCTGCTCGGCGAGCACCCGGAAGTGCCCGGCCGTGGCGTGCACGCTGGTCACCTTCTGGGCCGCGATCAGCCGGCCGCGCTCGACGGTGTCGGTGTCCCCGGGGGGCACCAGCACCAGCCGGCCGCCGTGCAGCAGCGTCGTCCAGATCTCGTAGGTGGAGGCGTCGAAGGCGTGGTTGGCCTGCACCAGCACCCGTTCGAGGGTCTCGGCCGACCAGCAGGTGTCCAGGCAGAACGCCAGGACGCTGCCGTACGTCACCGCGACGCCCTTGGGCAGGCCGGTGGAGCCGGAGGTGTAGATGACGTACATCAGGTTCTCCGGGCGCACCGGCACCGCGGGGAAGGCCTCGGCGTCGGCCGGGGAGTCCTCGTCTGGGGAGCCCTGGAAGAGGGGGTCCTGGGCGGGGGAGCCCGGGGCGGCGTCCCCGTCCGCGTCGGCCGGCTCCAGGCGCAGCACCTCGGCGCCGCCGAACAGCGCCGGGTCGGCCAGGCCGCGCCGCGCGTTCGGCCCGTCGACCAGCACCACGGCCGCGCCCGCCTGCGCCGCCACCGCGGAGAGCCGGGCGGCCGGGTGCCCGCCGTCCATCGGCAGGTACGCCGCCCCGGCCTTGACCACCGCCAGCAGCGCGGTGACCAGTTCGGGCGAGCGCTCGGCGACCACGCCCACCAGCGTCTCCGGGCCCACACCGAGCCCGGCCAGCCGGCGGGCCAGCCGGTTCGCGCGCCGGTCCAGCGCGGCGTAGGTCAGTTCGGTGTCCCCGGCCACCACGGCCACCGCCCCGGGGGTGCGGCGCACCTGCTGCCCGAAGAGCTCGGCGAGCGTGGCGGCGGGCAGTTCGCGGCGGGTCCGGTAGCCGGTCCCGTCGAGCTCGCCGCGCTCCTCGTCGAGCAGCACGTCGAGCCGGCCCAGGGGCACGTCCGGGTCGTCGGCGACCTGGCGCAGCACCAGGAGCATCCGGTCGACCAGGGCGCGGGCGGTGGGTTCGTCGAACAGGTCGGGCCGGTAGTCCAGCCGCAGTTCGATGTCGTCGGTCGGCGTGACCACGATCGTCAGCGGGTAGTGGGCGGCCTCCTCGCCGCCGCCGGCCGACACCCGGATGCCGGCCGGGCCCCGCAGGCCGATCCCCGGCGGCCCGCCCGCCGGTTCCCGCCCGCCGCCCGGCCCCGGGGGCGC
>NZ_JBEZUT010000163.1:0-19420 GCF_040636595.1 Kitasatospora sp. NPDC036755 | reverse complement strand
TCTGGGGGGGGGGCCCGGGGGGGGGGGGGGCGCCCCGGGGGGGGGGGCCCCCCCCCCGGGGGGGGGGGGGCGGGCCCGGGCCCCCCCCCCCCCGCCAGATGGTACGGAAGGAGGACGCCTCGATCTCGGCGTCGGCCTCGGCCTTCACGGCCTCGCCGGCGTCGTGGACTTCGGCCGGGTGCGCGGTGGCGGTGTCGTCGCCGATCTCCGGCGTCGGTAGGTAGACCGGGATGATGATCCAGGAGATCTTGCCCTCGCGGTAGGCCTGGCGCAGGGCGCGGCCGATGGCCTGGACGATGTCGATGACCGAGCTCTTGGGGTCGGCGAAAACGACCGCGTCGACGGCGGCGACGTCGATCCCCTCGGTCAGGAGCCGGCTGTTGCAGAGGATGCCGCACTCCTCGCCGTCCTCGCCGGTGTGGGCCTTGAACTCGGTGAACGCGGCCCGGCGGTCCTTGAGACGGTCGGTGCCGGCCACCGCCTTCGCCCAGATCCGCTCCGGCCGCTCCGCATCGGGCAGCAGCTCCGAGGCCTCCGGCAGAGTGCCCGCGAACTCCCGCGCCCCGGCCACCCGGGAGTGGAACGTGATCACACGGCGCAGGCCGAGGTCGGCGACCGCGCGCAGCACCGCGATCTGCAACGCGAGGCGCAGCAGTTCCTCGTTGCTGCGCTGGGAGCGCAGGTCCGCGACGGCGGGGAGGTTGAGGAGCTCGCGCAGGTCCTCGTCCGTCACCACCGGCACGAGCACGCGGTAGTCGGCGAGGTAGCCGTGCTCGATCCCCTGCCCGAGGGTCCAGGTGAAGCAGGTCTTGCCGTAGATCGCCTCGTCGTCCATGGAGCACAGCGCGGGCAGTACCTGGCCGTCGGCGTCGGCGAGGTCGGCCAGGCCGTCCTTCGCCCGCCGGTCGTCCGCGATCCTGGGCGTGGCGGTGAAGTACAGCCGGCGGAGAGCGGGGACCTGGGCGTCGTTGTGGACCGCGGCCCACGCCTTCCCCTCCGAACCGGCCGTGCGGTGGGCCTCGTCGATGACCACGAGGTCCCACTCGGGCAGGCCGAAGTCGCGGTGGGCCTGAACGATGCGCTCCAGCGAGGCGTAGGTGGCGTACACGGTGACCGGCTGGTTGTCGGGGGCGCCGTTGACCAGGTCGGTGAGCCGGGCCGCCTGCGTGGTCACCTCGGCGTGGATCCGGCCGCCGGCCTCCGCGCTCTCCAGCGCCTCCTCCCGCGAACAGGCCGCGACGGCCAGGCCGCGGCGCCCGCCCCGCAGCGACCACGCTTCGGCGGTCTGCTCCAGCAGCTCGATCGTCGGCACCAGCAGCAGCACCCGGCCCCGAGCGGCCAGGCGGCGGGCGCAGCCGGCCGCGATCAGGGTCTTGCCGGAGCCGGTCGCCGCGACGACGGTGGCGCGGCCGCCGTCCTTCACCTCGCGCACCGCGGCCGCCACCGCGTCCTTCTGGAACCCGTGCAGCGGCAGCGGGTTCACGGTGGCGGTGCCGGAGGGCTGCGCCGGGACCGGCTGAACGGCTGCGGCGCGGAACGCGGCCGGCACGTCGGCCTCGGTGGCGGTGGTGGTCTCCACGGCGGTGTTTCTCCTTCGTCGGCCGGGCGGTGCGGGAAGGTGGTCGGGTGCCGGACGAGCGCGGCCGCTGTCAGCCGATGAGGACTTCGGTGGTCTGGTGGCCGGTGGGGGTCCAGGTCCGGATCTCCAGGTAGACGATCTCCGCGTCCTCGCTGGCCCGGCCGGTCTCCACCAGCCACGTGAGCACCGCGTGGACGACGTCGCCGTGCGAGGCCGCCACCCTGCGGGACCACTCGGCGGCGGGGAATCCGCCGGTGGCGGAGGAGCCGTAGGTCCGCTCCTCCGTGCCGTCCGCGCGCGGGACCACTCCGCGCCTGATGCCGGGCGAGTCCTGCCGGGAGCCGGCGGACAGGGTGAAGTAGCGGGAGAGCATGCGCACGGTCAGCGCGACCCGGCCGTCCGCGGCCGCGGCCGCGTGGATCACACCGGCCAGGTGCGCGGCACCGGACCTGATCGCCTGCTTCCCGGCCCGGCCGGCCATGCTCCCGCCCGGGGTGCCGATCACGTCCTTGCCCCGCACCCTGGCCTTCTGCCCGGTCCTCGTGCGGCGACGGACGGTGTTCGCCTCCGCGATCCCGGCCAGTGTCTCCTCGTCCCGCTCGCCGCCCCGCACTGCGCGCACCAGCTGGCGCAGCGCGTTCACCATGCTGGCGCCCTTGCCCTTGGTGAAGAACTGGGAGACCAAGGACGCGTCGCGGCCGAGCATCCTGGCGACCTGGCGCTTGGTGTAGCCCTCGTCGATGAGCTCCTGGGTCAGGCGCGCGGCCTCGTTCGGCTGGTCCGGGTCGGCCGGGCTCACCGCTGCTCACCTCCGGTCGCCACCTGCGCGGCGGCGAGTTCGGCGCGACCCAGGCCGCGCAGCTTCAGGTACTCCTCCTGGGACTGCGGGTGCGCGACGGGGCCGGTGAGGTGGCCCTTGAGGAGGTAGTCGCCGGGCTCGCCGCGGTAGGGCCAGGGTTGGCGCTCGGTCAGGGCGATGCCGTCGGTGCCGAAGTACACGACCGTGCCGGGTTTGGCGTGCAGGGCGCCGGCGTGGCCGATGACCTCCTTGCCCTGGCGGTACTTCATGTCCAGCAGCGCCGCCCGCGCCCCGGACCACACGTAGGCGGCCCACTCGGGGTGGGCGTACGGGTCGCGGGAGAATCCGGCCTGCCGCTGCCAGGTCACCACCTGGCCGTCCTGGCCGAGGATCTCCACGCCGGCCGGGAGCGTCTCGCCCACCGGGGTGGTGCCGGAGACCAGGCGCGGGCGCTGCGCGAAGCCGCCCAGGCCGAACAGCAGCACGCTGCGGACCGCCCGGGAGGCGAGGTGAGCGGCGGTGCGTTGGCGCTCGTCGCCGTGGATGCGGGAGAGGTTGGCCAGGTCGGCCCAGGCGGCCTTGAGGCGCTTGCCCCACTCGTCGAGGGGCTTGCCGTCCTCGAAGAGCAGGCCGCCGAGGACCTCGATCCTCCACGGCGTCAGGTGGTTGGCGAGGGCGAGGTGGACCTCGGCACCGCCCGCCCACGTCACGAAGGTCTCCCCCGGCGTTGAAGGGTAGACCCAGGCCCGGTCCCCGGTGACGGGGGCGGGCAGCAGGCCGACGTGGTTCCAGCCGGCCGGGACCGTGACACGCACGTTCCAGTGCGAGCAGGACATCAGCGCCTTGGTCTGCTCCTGCTCGGTCATCGCGGCGAACGCGGCGGCGGTGATCCGGCGCGGGGTGCCGACCGGGGACTTCCACAGGTGCTTGGCGTAGGCGAAGGTACGGTCGTACTCCACCAGCGCCGGGAGCTGCTCCGGTACCCGGGGCGGCAGGATCAGTTCGGTGCGGCCCTGGCCGCCGGTCGCGTGCAGCAGGCCCCGCAGTTCCTCGGACAGGACCGGGTAGCCGCCGGCCCACTTGCCGGTGGTCGGGATGGTGCGCGACCACAGGTCCCGGCCCGTCTGCGAGGGCGAGCCCATCAGCACGGCGTCGTCCCAGTGGCGGCGCAGCGCCTGCCACAGCAGGGTGAACGCCTGGCGGCAGGTGACGACGTCGGTGCCCTCCGGGTCGAACCACTCCCCCATCGAGCGGATCTCGGTGCTGCCGCCGTCCGGTGCGGCGGTGGGGGCGTAGCGGCCGACGGGCTGGCGCTGGTGGACGAAGTGGCCGGCGAGCTTGTCCCGGCCGGCGCCGACGGCGGTGGTCCACCGCTCGGACGGCGTGTTCAGCCACGCGGCGACCGCGTCCTTGAGGGTGGAGTAGCGCTCGGCGCCGTCGTGCCACGGGGCGCCGGCGGTGATGTAGATCCGCTCGGTGCCGGGTGCGGCGTGCAGGACGGCGTCCAGGATCCCGCCGGGGGTGCGGGCGCCGAGGTCGAGGCGCACCACGCGGTCGCGCACCGCCAGGTCGCCGGTCGCGGCGTCCAGGAAGACCGTGGAGCGGGTCTGCTGGGTGAAGTTGGGGCGCTTGGACACCAAGCCCGTGGTGACGGCCTCGAAGCGGGCGCCGGCCGGGCCCTCGGGGAGGGCGGGCAGCTCACGCGGGCCGGCGGCGACCGGAGCGGCCGGGACGACCGGCGCAGTGGCCGGGGCGGGCTTCTCGGCAACGGCCTGGTCCTCGACCTCGGCCGGCGCCTCCGTCACCGGGGCGGCCGGGGCCGGGGCCGGCTGCTCGGGTACGGGGACCGGGCGGGTCAGCGCCGGGGCGACCGCAGCCGTGGGCTCGTCGACCGGCTCGGCCTCCGGGGCCGGGACAGGCGCAGCGGCACCGGCAGCGGCGGCCTGGTCGTCGACCTTCGCGGCGCGGACGGCGGCCGGGGTCGGGTCCAGCAGCGGGGCGATCCGTACGACGTCGCCGACGGACAGGCCCGCCGCCTTGGCGACCGCGTCGGCCTTCGCGCCCTCGTACCCCGCGAGACCGGCCACCCGGCGCGCGCGCCGGGCGGTGAGCTTGTCCAGCTCCTTCTGCGCGGCGGCGACGGCCTTCTCGGCGGCCGTGATCTCGGCGCGCAACTCGCGCAGACCCGCGAGCTCGGCGGTGTACGTCTTGCGGTCCATCAGCGGGTCACTCCCCTTCGGCGGTGGCGGTGGTGGGTCGGGTGGGGACGTAGGCGATCGGGCCGCCGGACACCGACGGCAGGCGGGTGCCGAGCAGCAGGCCCGCCAGGCGCGCGTCCTCGGCGTCGGTGGGGTCGGCGGCGTTGGCGGGGGCGGTGAGGTCGGTCAGGTAGCCGGCCAGGCGCGCCTTCGGGAACCGGTACCGGCCCGCGGTGCCGACGGTGCCGTCGGACTCCCACCCGGCCAGGCCGGTCAGCACCGCGACGACGAACCCGGCGACCGTCACCGGCAGCACCGTTCCGGCGGCGACCCGGGCCGGGTCGCACCGCCACCACCCGGACAGCGCGGCCAGCAGCTGTGCCTGGTCCAGCCCGGTGCCGAAGCCGATCCACTGCCGGTCCAGCTCCTCGACCCGCGCCGGGGCGTCGGAGCGCAGCACCGCGACCTCACCGGTGCCGAGCGCGGTCAGGTCGGCGGCCGGGCGGGCCTGCAGGCGCTGGAGCGCGGCCAGCGGGAACACCTGTCGGCCCTGTTCGCGCACGCCGGGGACCACGCCGGTGGCCATCAGCTTTTTCACCGTCGGGATCGAGCACCCCAGCGCTGTCCCGGCCTGCCCGGTCGTCACGAACACACCCACAACCTCCACGCCTATTCAACTGACTTGAAACGCTAGGTGACTCTACATCGTCCATGCCTTTTCAGTGAATTGTATAGGCATCTGGGTGATCGGGTGAACGGCCGAGCACGGCGCCACGTAACGCAAACCGGGTGACACCAGGGCTTGCTGACCGCCGCGAAGATGACAAGGAGCCAGGACATCCACCATGGCCGGCGGCGCGCAACGCGGCCGCCCGCCGGACGGCGAACGGCAGCGACGGCATGCCGTGCCAGTGGGCGGAGACCGTGTACTGCGAGGAACAGACGGAACCGCCTCGGTTGTGGCGCGAGGCGAGGGAGATCTGGGTCTGGAACCCGACAACCAGAACAATCGACAAGTACACCCCCAGCCAACTGGGCTGACAACGCCGCGCGCCCCGACGGGGCCGAGCCGCCGCGGTCCGGCACAGCCGGTTCCATCGATGGCCGAGGAACAGGGCGAGACCCCGTGGTGTGGCGAGGAAGGGACAGTCCTAGAACGGTTTGACGAGGACGGGCCCCAGGTACCTGCCGGCGATGGTGTCGACGAGGGCCTGGGGTGCGTGCTCGATGCCTGCGACGACGTGGTGCGGGACGGTGGCTCCGTCGAGGAGGTCGCGCCATTCCTGCTCAGCCTCGGGGTGGTCGTCGGCGCTGTAGCCGCGCAGTGTGACCTTCTTCAGCAGAAGCCGGAAGGAGTCGAGGCTCACCGGAGCCGAGCGTCCGGGACCGTTCGGGGCGAGCTGGCCGGACAGGGCACCGATGACGACGATGCGGGCGCCCGTTCGAGCAGCGCGGACGGCCGCGGCCAGCCGGTCGCCGCCGACGGTGTCGAGGACGACGTCGAGGCCGCCCGGTGCGGCGGCGGCGAGCTTGTCCGTCAGGCTTCCGGAGCCGACGGTGACCACGGCGTCGTATCCGCAGCCGCTGATCAGCGCCTCGGTCTTGGCCGCGCTGCCGGTGCCACCGACGACGCGGGCGGCGCCGAGCCTGCGGGCGGCCAGTGCGGCGACCGATCCGATGGCGCCGGTGGCCCCGGTGACGTGGACCGTGTCACCCGGGCGGATCCCGGCCGCGCGCGTGAGCGCGGCGTAGGCGGTCCAGCCGTGGCCGAGGTGGACGGCCGGATCGGTTGCGGGGTCCAGCGGACTCAACTCGGCCGCCGGGACGAGGGCATACTCGCGCCAACCCGCACCGTGCGCGACCAGGTCGCCGGGCTTCAGGCCGCTCCCCTCGGGGGCGATCACGACCTCGCCCAGCGCGCCGCCGGCCACGGGGTCACCGGGGCGCAGCACGGGGAAGGGGACGCCTTCGACGGACTCGGCCCCTTCGCCGATCATCATGCGCAGTGAGGCGGTGACCCGGAAGTACGTGGTGCGGACCAGTGCCTGCTCTGCCGTGGGCAGGGACAGCGGTACCTCGGCGACGTCGAAGTCGCTGCTGCGGGGCAGCCCGGCGGGGCGGCGGGCGAGGCGCACCTCACGCGTGGTGGCGGGCAGGGCGGACACGGTACCTCCGGGTGATCGACGTCTGGCGCGGCTCCGGCCCCGGAACCTGCCGCCACTGTGCGGGGCGCCGCGGAACCGGTCCACCCACCGGGCACTTCGTGCCGGATCCCGACATCGGCCGTGACAGCCTTGCCGGTATGGATCAGCTCGATCGGCAGTTGCTGCACGCCCTCTACCTTGACGGGCGCGCCTCGTTCAGCCGGATCGCGGCCGTTCTCGGCGTCTCGGGGCCGACGGTCGCCCGCCGCTACCGGGTGCTGCGGCAGTCGGGTGCCGCCCGGGTGGTCGGCTCCGTCCAGGCCTCGGGCGTCGGCCGCAGCGTGTGGGTGCTGCGGCTCGCCTGCGCGCCGGGCGCCGCACCCGAGATCGCGGCGGCACTCGCCCGGCGGCCGGACACCCGCTGGGTCCGGATCGCCTCCGGCGGCACGGAGGTGCTGTGCAACGTGCACGCCGATGAGGCCGACCGGGACGCCCTCCTGCTGGACAAGCTGCCGGCTACCCGGTCGGTCACCGCGATCCACGCGTGCTGCCTGCTGCACACCTTCACCGACGGCGGCGCCGACTGGGCGCCGCTGTCGTCCGCGCTGTCAGCGGACCAGGTGGAGGCCCTCGCCCACCGGCCGTCGGCCGTGCCTGGAGCGCACGCGCCCGACGAGCTCGACCGGGTGCTCTTCTGCGAGCTCGCCCGCGACGGCCGCATGCCCGCGGGCGAGTTGGCACGGGCGACCGGCCGTGACGAATCCACCGTCCGCCGCCGCATCGCCTCCCTGCGCGCCGATGGGATCCTCGCCTTCGACCTCGACGTCGATCTGCGTGCGCTCGGCCGCGGTACGGCCGCCCTTCTGTGGATCGAGGTGCAGCCGAAGCGCCTCGCCGCGGCCGGGGCCGCTTTCGCCGACCATCCAGAGGTAGCGTTCGTCGCCGCGACCACGGGACCGACCAGCCTCCTGGCCTCCGTCGTGACAACGGACGAGTCCGCGCTCTACGGCTACCTGACCGGCCGTCTCGGTGCGGTGCGGGGCGTACGCGACGTGCGTACCACGCCGATCCTGCGGACTGTGAAGCGCTCGGGGGCCCGCTTGCCGAGCCGGTGATCCGATCAGCAGGGAACCACCGGGTCGGTCTCGCTCACCACGTCGCCGTTCGGGCGGGACGACGCCGTGCGGGGTGCCGGCCCGTCCGCCGCGCGGGTCGGCGGTGGTGGTGAGGAGGCGGGCGGCGCTGTCCAGGGTCTCCTCGGCCTGGGCGAGCGGCGGCCGGTTCGCCGGGGTGAGGTGGACGCCGCGCGGGCCGCGGTCGGACAGGTCGCGCCGAGTTCGCGTTCGAGGGGCTGGATCCGCGGGGAGAGCGAGGGCCGGGCGGTGCGCAGGCGCTCGGCGGCGCGGCCGAAGTGCCGTTTCTCGGCGACGGCGCGGAAGTGGCGGAGGTGCCCCGGCAGGTCCGTGGCCAGCAATCATAGGTGTTTTCATATCGCTCACTTCATGATTGCGGTCTTGGACTGGGGAGCCCGTGGCCTGTTTAGCTGAGCGTGATCGCGCGGATCGCGGTGGTGTGGACCACCACCGCGGGCGCGACCGTGACTGCACGAACCGCTTGGGGAGACCACCGATGACGCCCGACCTCCGCCGTACCGGCACCCGTACCCGCACCGCGCTGCCCGCGGTGGCCCTGCTCGTGGCCGCGCTGGTCGGCGGGTGCGGCCAGGCGGGCGGCGCCTCGATGGCGGCGGCCCCCGGCACGGCGGCCTCCGGCTCGGCTGCGACGGCGGTGACGGCGGGCGCGGGGACGGCCGCGGCCGATGCGGCAAACGCGGCCTTCGCGGAACTCGAGCAGCGGTTCGGCGCCCGGCTCGGCGTGTACGCGGTGGACACCGGCAGCGGCCGGGAGGTCGTCCACCGGACCGACGAGCGGTTCGCGTTCGCGTCCACGATCAAGTCGCTCGCCGCCGGGGCCCTGCTGCGCAAGGCGTCCGACGCGGACCTGGACAAGGTCGTCCCCTACCGCCAGGAGGACGTGCTGGCGTGGGCACCGATCACCTCGCAGCACGTGGCGACCGGCATGAAGCTGCGTGATCTGGCCGCCGCTTCCATCCAGTACAGCGACAACACCGCGGCCAACCTCGTCTTCGCCGAACTCGGCGGCCCGGCGGCCGTCCAGCAGTCCCTGCGCGACCTGGGCGACTCGACCACCAGCGTCGACCGCACCGAACCCACCCTCAACGAGGCGACCCCGGGCGACACCCGCGACACCAGCACGCCGCGTGTCCTCGCCGCCGACCTGCGCCGCTACGTGCTCGGCGACGTCCTCCCGGAAGGCCGGCGCGGGCTGCTGACGGACTGGCTGGTCGGGAACACGACCGGCGGCCCGTACATCCGCGCGGGGGTGCCCGCCGACTGGAGGATCGGTGACAAGACCGGCAACGCGGGCTACGGCACCCGCAACGACGTCGCCGTGGCCTGGCCGTCGGGCGGGCGCGGCCCGATCGTGATCGTCGTCCTGACCGACCGCGGCAAGGCGGACGCCACCTCCGACGACGCCCTGATCGCCCAGGCGACGAAGGCCGTCGTCAGCGCCCTCGGCTGACTCCTTCGGGAGCGTCCCCCGGCCCCGGAGGCGCTTGAGCAGGGCGCGGCGGCGCCCCCGGGGCCGGCGGGACGGCCCGGCCCGACCGGGACGGCGGCGCCGTGCACGGCATCGGGCGCCCGCCGTCGGCTCCGGTCCGGTCAGGTGAGGGCCGTGGCGCGGCGGCCTGCCGGGTGGCCGGGGGTGTCGGTGCTTCCGCGCCCCGGTCGGCGGACCGCGGTCGGTGGGCCGATGCCGGTCAGGAGGTGGGCATCAGGACGGTGTCGACGATGTAGACGGTGGCATTGGCGGTCTGGACGTCGCCGCAGAGGACCTTGGCGCTGTTGTTGACGGTGAAGTCGGGGGTGCTGCCGGTGACGGTGAGGTCGTGGGTTTCCAGGGTCTTGTGGGTGCCGGTGAGGGCGGTGGGGGCGAGGCGCTGGGGGACGACGTGGTAGGTGAGGATCTCGGTGAGCTTGTCCTTGTCGGCGAGGACGGCGTCCAGGGTGGCCTTGGGGATCTTGGCGAAGGCGTCGTTGGTCGGGGCGAAGACGGTGATGTTCTGCGCGGAGTTGAGGGTGTCGACGAGGCCGGCCTGCTTGACGGCGGTCACCAGGGTGGACAGCAGCGGGTTGTTGGAGGCCGCGGTGGCGACGGGGTCCCCGGCCATGCCCGAGAAGGACCCGGCGCCGTCCTTGGGCACGGCCGCACACGCGGTGCCGAACGGCCGGCCGCTCATGGCCGCGCCGGACGCGGTGGCGGGCGCGGCGGCGGGTGCGGCGGCGGGTGCGGCGGCGGAGGACGACGCTGCGGCCGGAGCCTTGGGCGCGGTCGGGGATCCGGAGCCGCTGCTGCTGCAGGCTCCCAGGGCGAGCGCGAGAGCCGCGGCCGCGGCCAGGGCGACGGAGCTGCGACGGCGAGTGGTGGTCATGGCGGTTCTCTCCTTGATGCGGTTGTGAAGGTCCGGCCCGTCGGGCGGGCCGGGCGGGGGTGGTTCGGTCGGGGGTGGTTCGGGTGGCCGGTGCGGCTCAGGTGACGGTGACGACGGTGCTGTGCCAGCCGGCGGCGCCAGCCGGGTAGGGAGCCGCGCGGGTCTCGGTCTGCACGGCCCCGGTGGTGTCGGTGGCACGGACCTCGATCCGGTGGGCACCGGGGACGGCGCCGGTCCAGGTGTGGGTCCACTGCCGCCACAGGTCGGGTCCGGTGTCGGGGGCGAGCAGGGCTTCCTGCCACGGGCCGCCGTCGAAGCGGACCTCGACGGCAGCGATGCCGCGGTGGGTCGCCCAGGCGGTGCCGGCCACGGTGATGTCGCCGGCGGGCACCCGCGCGAACGGGGCGGGGACCTCGATGCGCGAAGCGGTGCGCACCGTGCCGGTGCGGTCCCAGCCCCGTTGCACCCAGTAGGGGTCGTAGGCGGCGAAGGTGGTGACGTCCAGGTTGACGAGCCACTTGGTGGCGGAGGTGTAGCCGTAGAAGCCGGGCACGACGCTGCGGCACGGGAAGCCGTGGGCGACGGGCAGGGCCTCGCCGTTCATCGCGACGGCCAGCAGCGCGCGGCGTCCGTCCAGGACCGACTCCAGTGGGGTGCCGATGGTCATACCGTCCTGGGAACGGCCCACGAGCTGGTCCGCGCCGGGGTGCACACCCGCCCTGCGCAGCAGGGCGGGCAGGGAGACGCCGAGCCAGCGGGTGGTCCCGGCATAAGGGCCGCCGACCTCGTTGGACACGCACGACAGGGTGTGGTCGAGCTCTTCCAGCGGCTCGCGCAGGAGGTCGTCGAAGGTGATCAGGAGGGGGTGGTCGACGCGGCCACGGACGCGCAGGGCCCAGCGGCGGGGGTCGATGCGGGGCAGGGTGAGGGCGGTGTCGACCCGGTAGAAGTCCGCGTTCGGGGTGACGAACGGGGACAGGCCCGAGACCTTCGGGTGGACGGCGGCGGGCAGCGGCGGCAGCGGCCGGGCGGCCGGGGGGATGCGGACGGCGGCGCGGGCCGCGCCGATGTCGTGGCGGCGGTCCGACAGCGTGCGGCCGCCGACACCGGCGAGGGCTCCGACGGCGATCGTCGCGCCGGTGGCGGCGAGCGCGGCGCGACGGGAGGTGCTCCCGGGGCCGCCGGGCGCGACGGGCTCGGCTTCGGTCCCGCCCTCCGGGCGGCCGCTCGGTGCGTCGCCGTGTGCGGCCGCCGGCGCTGCCGTGGTCTCGGCGGTGCGCAGCGCGCGGGCCAGGAGAAGGAGGGCCGCGGTGCCGGTCAGGCCGGCGGCCAGGGCGGGAGCGGCGTCCGCGGGGCCGGAGGTGGGGCGGGAGAGGGCTGCCCGGGTGCCGAGCAGTCCGAAGGCGGCGAAGACGCCGGCCCCGGGCGCGGGGTGGCGGGCGGCCAGCAGACCGGCGAGCGCGGCGAGCAGTGCCATCGTCAGGTAGATCCCGCCGAGCAGCACCGACTTGTCGTGGGTGCCGAACGTGCGGATGGCGTACTCCTTGAGCGAAGTGGGTGTCAGGTCGATGGCGGCCGACCCGACGGCGATGACCGGCGCGCTGTCAGGGCCGGTGAAGGCGGCGGCCAGTTCACCGGCGCCGAGCGCGGCCGCGGCGGCGGCCCATCCGGTCGCCGCCGCGGCGCCGGCCCGCGGGAGGCCGCCCCGGCGGGGCCAGGAACGCGGTGGTACCCGGGTTGCGTCGTTGCTCACGTCCCGTCTTCGTCGCGGCGGTGGGGGCGGATGGGTGCCGATCTCCTCCCCCGGCCGGAAAGGTCCCCCGGGCCGGTCGGTGACCGGTTGCCGGCCGCCGTCTGCCGCCCCGCTCCGGCGGACGCGCACTGCCGGGTGAACGGCCCCGGAGCGCAGGGGGCGGGTGGAGGCCGGCGCGCGGCGGGCGACGGTGAACCGGCGGCGGCCGGGGCCAAACCGGAGGCCCGACGGCTCCGAAGACCACATGCCAGCAGTCGTGTTCACCGGCCGGTCCTTGTCCCGGCCCCGTCGTGGGGAGGCTCTCGTTGCCCGCCGCCTGTCCGTACGGCTCACCGCCCGCCCGTCGCCCCCGACGAGCAGACAGGTGAGCGCCGTCGTCCACCTGTCCGGGCCCCGCCGGCCCGGCCCGGACCTCGAAGAGCTCCTCGCCAGGGTCGCCCGCGGCGACCAGGACGCCTTCTCCCGGCTGTACGACGCGGTGGCCGCGCCGGTGCTGGGCCTGGTACGCCGGGTGCTGCGCGATCCGGCGCAGTCGGAGGAGGTCGCCCAGGAGGCGCTGCTGGAGGTGTGGCGCACCGCCGCCCGCTACCGGGCCGAACGCGGCGAGGTGATGCCGTGGGTGCTGACCATCGCGCACCGGCGCGCGGTGGACCGGGTCCGGTCGGCACAGGCGGCCGCCGACCGCGACCAGCGCGCGGCAGCGGCTTCGCACGCTCCGGTGTTCGACGAGGTGGCCGAGCAGGTCGAGGGCCGGTTGGAGCGCGAGCAGGTGCGGCGCTGCATGAAGACGCTGACGGAACTGCAGCGCGAGTCGTTGACCTTGGCGTACTACCAGGGCTACACCTACCCGCAGGTCGCCGAGGTTCTCGGCGCTCCGCTGGGAACCGTCAAGACCCGCATGCGCGACGGACTGATCCGTCTGCGCGACTGCCTGGGGGTGGGGGCGTGAGCGCCGCCGAGCTGCACACCCTGACCGGCGCCTACGCCGCGCACGCCCTCGACCCCGAGGAAGGCGCCGAGTTCGAACGGCACCTGGCCGGGTGCCCCGCCTGTACGCAGGAGGTCGCGGAGTTCGCGGAGACCCTCGCCCGGCTCGGCTCCGCCGAGGCGCTCCTGCCCCCGCCGGCGCTGAAGGCCCGGGTGATGGCCGCGTTGCCGACGGTGCGCCAGCAGGCCCCGCACACCGCTCCCGTGCCGGGGCACCGACGTGACCGCCCGGCCCGGGGCTGGACCAAGCTCGCTCTCGCGGCCTGCCTGGCGCTGGCCGTCGGCGCCGGCGCCATCGCCCTGCGGCAGCACCAGCGGGCCGGACAGGCACAGGCCCGCGCCGCCGCCCTCCAGCAGCAGCAGGACCGCTTCGCCGCGCTGCTCACCGCGCCGGACGCCCGCACCGTCACCGGTACCGTGGCCGGCGGAAGCGGGGTGGGCACGGTGGTGTGGTCGGACTACCGCGGCCAGGCCGGCTTCCTGGCCTCCGGCATGCCCGTTCTCGCCGCCGGTAGCACGTACGAGCTGTGGTTCGACGACGCGGGGACGATGCGCCCGGCCGGGCTGCTGCCGGCCGGTGACGGCGCCCTCCTGCTGACCGGAGCGCCGAACGGGGCGCGCGGCATCGGCGTCACCGTCGAACCGGCGGGCGGCTCCGCGCACCCCACAACGGCGCCGCTCATGCTCCTGCCCTTCACCTGAGCCGACCGGCCCGGGCCGGGATCCCGGCCCGGGCCGCTGAGGCGCCGAGCGGTGTCGGCACTTCGTGGGCGCGGCGTCCGGGCGCGTACCCCTCTTCGGCGCGGGTCAGCCGGGCGGGACCGGCAGGGCGGCGGGCACGGCCTGCCCGAGCAGGCAGGCACGGGCGTCGTCCAGAGCCGCGGCAGCGTGGCGCAGGTGGTGGTTGACCACCGGGACGAGGGTGCCGCGCAGGCCGTCGGCGGCGTGAAGGGCAGCGGCGGCCCGGTCCAGGAAGTCGCCGGCGTGACGGACCGACGGACCCCTGTCACCGGCGCGGTACTCACCCGCCAGGGCCCCGGCCGCATCGGCGAGTTCACCGACGCCGGGGTCCTCCACCGGTTCGGCGCCGAAGAGCTCCAGCCCGTACGCCACCTCCGCCAGCCTGGCCGAACGGCGCGTCTCCCACCATGTACTCACACCGCGATCATCCACCACCGCACGACCCGACGGACACGAAACGACCCAACTCTCCCGCAACCGCGGGGGTCCGGGCGCACTCCGAGGAGACAGGGGCCCCGGTCCGACGGTTCGGGGAAGGCGGTCGTGGAACGCGGTCCCTCCCGGGGCCGGCGCCGGGCGGGGAAGGCCGTCGGGATTCCCGGGCGAGGATCCCGGGCGGGATTCCCGACGGCCCGGACCCGGCCGTCCGGGAGGCCGCCGACGGTAAGCGAAGGCCCGGGCCCGGCGTTGATCGCGCTCGCCTGCCGACCGCCGTTTCAGGCGGCGGCGGCCAGGTCGGCGCGGCCGAACAGCAGGGCGTAGCCGCGGGGCAGGTGGGCGAGGAGGCGGTCGGTGAGGTTGTCGTCGGTCAGTGCGGTGAGGGCTGCCAGGACGGAGGAGGCGTCCCAGCGGGCGGCGGTGAGGCTTGTGCCCAGGGTGTCGGCAAGGGTGTCGACGAAGGCGGGGGCGGTGACGGGACGCGGCAGGGGGATCTGGGCGGCGAGGACGGCGCGGGCCCGTTCGGGCAGGACTGCGGCGAGGTCGCGGCGTTCGTCGCCGGTGAGCTGGGAGCCGAGGAGGGTCAGGACGGCGTCGAGGACTCGTTCGGCTTCCTCGTCGGTGGCGTAGCGGCCGAGGCTGCGGACCTGCTGGAGGAGGTGGCGGTAGCGGGTCATGACCGTGGGGCCTTCCAGGGGCTGGCCGCCGGCGGGCCGGCGGTGGCGTGAGGGGTGGTCAGGGTCGTTCGCCTGCGGGCGGTCGGCCGAACAGCAGGTCGTAGCCGGGCGGCAGTTGGAGCAGGACGCGCCCGGTGAGGTCGTCGCCGGCGGCGTCGGCCACCGTGGACAGGACGGCGCCGATGTCCCACAGGGCGGTGGCTTCGGTGGCGCCCTCGATCCAGGCGGCGGCCGCGCGCACGAACCGTTCCGGGCTGAGCGGCTCGGCGGCCTGCAGGGGGTTGAGCAGGATCAGGGCCATGGTCTCCGGCAGGCGGGCGGCCAGTTGCGCGCGCACGTCGCCGACCAGGTGGGCTCCGAGCAGAGCCAGGACGACCCGGGCGGCCCGCTCGGCCTCCTGCGGGGTCTCGTACTCGCCGCGTTCCCGGATCTCTTCCAGGAACGCCTCCCATCGAAGAGTCACCGCGGTTCTCCCTCCGTTCAAGGTCCGGCGCGGCCGTGCCCGGTCGGGGGCTGGGCGCCGGTGCGGCCCGGTGAGCTGTGCAGCCGGACGGCGCGGCTGCTGGTTCCGCGAAGGATCAGGCGTCTGCCGCTGCGGTCGGCCCGGTCGCGGGCCCGGACGGGGCGCCCGGGCCCGCGCGGTCCGTGAACGCGACCTCCGATGGATCGGGTACCACCTCCCGGTGCGACTCGGGCGCGGCGGCCGGAGCACGGCGCGGCGCGGGGCGGAGCCGAGGTCGATCCCGCCGGGCCCCCGCACGATGAGGGTTGGCCGTTCACGGCGATTCCGCGTCGCTGCGGATGGGCCGGCGGGGGCGGTCGGCGGTCGGGGGTGTTCCGGCCGCCCTTTCGATCGAGGGGGGAGATCGGGGCGGCCGGAACGGCATCGGGGGTTGGTCAGGCCTGGATCTGCTTGCGGTCGCCGCTGTGGCTGATCGCGACCTTGCGGGGCTTGGCCTTCTCGGCGACCGGGATCTTCAGGGTCAGCACGCCGGAGTCGTAGTCGGCGGTGATCCCGGCGGGGTCGAGGGTGTCGGAGAGCATGACCTGGCGGGAGAACACTCCGAGCGGGCGCTCGGACAGCTCCCACTTCACGCCCTCGCCTTCCTGGCGCGGACGGCGCTCGGCCTTGACGGTCACCATGTTCCGCTCGACGTCGATGTCGATCGCCTCCGGGTCGACCCCCGGCAGGTCGAAGCAGATCACGTACTCGTCGCCGGTCCGGTAGGCGTCCAGCGGCATCGGCGCCGGACGCGACCAGGTCCCCGTGCTGCCCAGGAACTGCTGGGTCAGACGGTCCAGCTCGCGGAACGGGTCAGTGCGCAGCAGCATCGCGAAACACCTCCACTGATCGAATGGGTGCCAGTGCGCTTCACCTGACACCTTTGTAGCGCGTCATCCATCCGATGACAAGTTGGCACGTCGCCCGTAGAGTGACTTCATGAGTGAAACGCCCCGCCGACCCGCCGCCGGTGGTCCTCAGCCGGTCGAGCCCGCTTCGTTCCTGGCGGCCGCGGCCGCGCTGGCCGCCATCGACGACGCCGTCCGCACCGCCCAGGACCCCGCGCCCCGGCCCACGACCGCCCCCGACGAGCGGGAAGGCCCCGAGCAGGCCCTGGCCGCCGTGATGCTGCTGCGTGAGCTGCGCGCCCAGCTCGCCGGCTGGGAAGTCGGCCTGGTGGAGAGCGCCCGGGAGGCCGGCGCCACCTGGGCCGACCTCGCCCGGCCCATGGGCGTCGCCAGCCGCCAGGCCGCCGAGAACCGCTACCTGCGCCTCAAGCCCGCCGGCGGCACGACACGGGGCGGTACCGGTGCGGAACGCGTCAAGGCCGTCCGCGACCGGCGGGCCGCCGACCGCACGGTCACCGCCTGGGCCCGCGACAACGCCGCCGAGCTGCGGGTTCTCGCCGCCCAGATCACCATGACCGCGCTCGCCCCCGACGCCCGCCCCGCCCAGGCCGCCCTGACCGCCGCGCTCGGCGCCACCGACCCCGCCGACCTCATGGAGCCCCTCGCCGCCGTCCGCCCCCACCTCGGTACCGGCCATGACGACCTCGCCACCCGCCTCGACGTCCTCACCCACCACACCGCCCGACTCCGCGACGACAGCGACCGACGCCGCGCCTGACCCTGCCGCCGCCGGAGCTCGGCACCGAGGTGCGTGTCGAGCTCCGGGTGAACGAGTCGCCGGCCGCGCGGGTCGGGCGGCCCGACGGGAAGCGTCGAAGGGTTGACGCGGAAAAGTGTGAGTGGTTTATTACTCATATGGCGACGACGAAACGGGTGCTCAGCACCGCGGAGGAGCGCAGGGAAGCGGTGCTCAGCACCGCGGTCAGCAGCTTCGCGGCCCGCGGCTACTACGGCACCAACACCACCGAGGTGGCGAAGAGGGCGGGCATCTCGCAGGCCTATGTCTACCGCCTGTTCCCCAGCAAGGAGGCGTTGTTCGTCGCGGTCGTCGAGCACTGTTTCGACCTTGTGCGGGACAGCTTCGCCAGGGGGGCGGCCCAGGCGCGCGGCAGCGAGCCGCACGAGGTGCTGATGGCGATGGGAGACGAGTACGCCCGGCTCATCGCCGACCAGGACCTGCTGCTGGTCCAGGTGCACGCCCAGGCGGCCGCGGCGTCCGAGCCCGCGGTGCGCGAGGTGGTGCGGCGCGGCTACGCCAGGACCGTCGAGTACGTGCGCAGCGTTTCCGGCGCGGACGCCGGCGCGGTCCAGCACTTCATGGCCAGGGGGGCGTTGTGCCACCTGGTGGTGGCGATCGGCGCCACCGAGGTCGACGCGCCGTGGGCGAACACGCTCTCGGCGGGCCTGCGCCACTACTGAGTTCCGTCACCGATCGGCTTTCGCCGCGAGAACGGCCGCGTCGCGCGGCCTTTTTTCGAACCAAAGTGTGAGTGGTCGACCACTCAATTCCCAGAGGAGAATCCATGCCCCAGGAACTGCACGTCGTCCTCGGCACCGGACCGGTCGGCCTCACCCTCGCCGAGCGGCTCGTCGCCCGGGGCAAGCAGGTGCGCACGGTGAACCGGTCCGGCGGCGGAGAGCGGATCGCCGGTTCGGTGCGGGTCGCGGCCGACGTGACCGACCGGGCCGCGCTCGCCGAGATCGTCGAGGGCGCCGACGTCGTCTACAACTGCACCCACGTCCCGTACCGGCTGCAGCCGCAGGTGCTGCCCGTGATCCAGGACGCGCTGCTCGACGTGGTCGGCCGCAGCGGCGCGAAGCTGGTCACCGTCGAGACGCTCAACCAGTACGGCCCGACCGGCGGGGTGCCGATGACCGAGCGGACGCCGCTCGCCGCACCGGGCCCCAAGGGCAGGACGCGCGCCGCGATCACCGAGCGGTACCTGGCCGCGCACGAGCGCGGGGACGTCCGGGTCGCGCTCGGCATGGCGGCCGACTTCTTCGGCCCGCGCGTTCTGCTGTCCTCGCTGGGCGCGTCGGTGTTCCCGGCCGCGCTGACCGGCGCGGCCAGGCTCGGACTGGGCGACATCGGCCTGCCGAAGAGCTACACCTACGTGCCCGACCTCGCCGCCGGGCTCGCCACGCTCGGCTCCGACGAGCGCGCACTCGGCAGGCTGTGGCACCTGCCCGTCGACGGCCCGTACACGACCCGGCGGATTCACGGCATCATCGGCGACCTGACCGGCTTGCCGACGCAGATCACGGTGCGGCACGAGGCAGAGCCGTTCGGCCCGTACGACGAGGAGTTCATGGCCGAGTACCGCGAACTCTTCTACTGGCACACCGAGCCGTTCGTCATGGACGACTCGCTCTACACCGGCACCTTCGGCGTCCGCGCCACCCCGATGCGCGAAGCGCTCGCCAAGACCCTCGACTGGTTCGCCCACTCCGTCCAGGAAGGACAGTGACCGCGCGGACCCCCTACACCACCGAAGTGACCTCCAGCGGTGACGGCCGCAACGGCGGGGTCCGCTCCCGCGACGGCCTGCCGGACACCGCACTCACGCTCCCCGACCTCGTTCCGGGGGCTCGGAAAATTTCTTCGAACCCGGCTGCAACCCCCCGGGCGGATGGACGTCTATCAGGGTGAGAGGCGGGGAGAGCGAGCCGGCGAAGCCGGGGGGCTCGGGCCGGCTCCTCGGGGCGCGACAGTGAGGCGCCCGTCCTTTCCGCAACACACCATCACCTTGTCCTTGGGGGGACTGTCACATGAACGCGTCCGCTATCACCCGTATTGCGAAGATCATCCCGCTGGCCGTCGTCGCCGCCGTCGGTGTCACCGCCTGCGGCCCGACCAACGGCGGGGCCTCCCTCGCCGCCCCCGCCACCAACCCCGCGGCCACCTCCTCGACCACCCCCGCCCCGGCCACGCCGACCACCGAGGCCGCACCGACCACCCCCGCCGAGACCGCGACCGCCAAGACCGACACGAAGACCGCCGCGAAGACCGCCGCGAAGACCGCCACCAAGACCACCAGCGGCACGTCCGGCACCGGCGGCATCGCCATCACCTTCAACGGCCTGAACCAGAACGGCCAGATCGGCCTGGGCGACCTCGTCCCCTTCTCCGTCACCTGGAAGAACAACGACACCACCGGCACCCGCAGCATCGTCCCCGTC
>NZ_JBEZUT010000162.1:0-19510 GCF_040636595.1 Kitasatospora sp. NPDC036755 | reverse complement strand
TGGGCCCCGGCGTGTTGGCCGGGCACCACCGGCCGGGGGCGCATCCTGCCCGGTCGTCCCCGGGGGTGGGGGGCGCCCCGGGCCGGTCGGGGCCCCCGCCCGCCCGGCCGGGGTTCGGGTGGGCGGGTTCCCGCCTCCCGGGTCGGGGTCCGCTGAACACGGCCGTCCCCTGAACGCGGCGGCCCACCGAGCACGGCCGTCCGCTGTACGCGGCGGCCCACCGAGCACGGCCGCCCGCCGAACGCGGCGGTCCGCCGGGAACGACGGTCCGCCGAACGCGGCGGTCCGCCGAGCACGGCCGTCCGCCGTGGCACGACCGTCCACGCGGCCCGGCGGGCAGCCTCACGGCGCCCGACAGCACCGGCCGCGCACCGGGCGGCGCGCAGCGTTCCGCCCGCACCACCGGAGGGCGCCGAGCGCCCGCCGCACGACCGCTGCCACCGGCGCCAGGAGCACGACGGGCGCCGGGCGCACCGGACGCACCACCGGCACCACCCGCAGCACCGAGGGGCGGTCGCCCCGCGACGCGAGTCGCCCGGCGACCGCCCCTTCGCCGTCCCCGGACGCCCGGCAACCGCCCGCCCCCGGCACGTGCCGGGGGCAGGTGCGGGCCGGTCCGGGGGCGGCCTCCGCAGCACCTGTCCGAGTCGTCCGAGCCGCATTACCACCTGGGGGCTTTCGCCGTCTCGCGGAAGTGCATTTCCGATGATCTGTTCTACCGCGCTGCGGTGAATCCCCGGCGCCGACCTGGCCCAAGGTGACATGCTGCTCCAAGTCAGGGGGGTTGGTCCCAATGTCCGAAGTGTTCCGAGGACTGCCGCTCCAACGAGCACCAGAGGTCCGGCCGGAGGTCGAAGTGTCCGCCAACGTCAATCCCACCGTGCGTCGCCGGCGCCTCGGTTCGGAGCTGCGCAAGCTCCGCGAGGGCCTGGGCATGACGGCCGAGGAGGTCGCCGGCCGGCTGATGGTCTCCCAGTCGAAGATCAGCCGCTTGGAGAACGGCCGCCGCAGCATCAGCCAGCGCGACGTGCGCGACCTCTGCGACGTCTACAAGGTGCCCGACGACCAGTTGCGCGCCAGCCTGATGGAGATGGCCAAGGAGTCGCGCCAGCGCGGCTGGTGGCACGACTTCAACGACATGCCGACCCCGTACAGCGTCTACATCGGGTTGGAGGCCGAGGCCTCCTCGATCCGCGCGTACGAGTCCTCCTTCGTCCCCGGCCTGCTGCAGACCGAGCACTACGCCCAGGCCGTCGTCGAGGGCACCCAGCCGGACACCGACGCGGTCGCCGTGCAGCGCCGGGTGCAGGTCCGGATGAAGCGCCAGGAGCGCATCCACGGCGAGAACCAGCTGGGCAGCCTGTGGACCGTCATAGACGAGGCGGTGCTGCGCCGCGAGGTCGGCAGCAAGGCGGTGATGGCCCGGCAGCTGCGGCAGATGCTGGAACTCAGCCAGCGCCCGAACATCACCATCCAGGTGATCCCGTTCTCGCACGGCGCCCATCCCGGCATGACCGGGACATTCTCTCTGCTGGAGTTCCCCGAGTCAGCCGATTCCACGGTTGTCTACTTCGAAGGTGTGACGAGCGATCTCTACCTGGAGAAGGAGGCCGATGTGCGCCGCTATACCGGTCTGTACGACTACCTGAGAGCGGCCGCGCTCGGTGTCGCGGAGAGCCGGTCGCTGATAGCCGACATCGAGAAGGAATTCCACGAATGATCACCCCGTCCGAGTACGGAGCCGGTTGGCGCAAGAGCAGTCACAGCGGGGGCCAGGGCGCCTGCGTGGAGATCGCCGTCCCAGGCGCGGGGGAGGTGGCCGTCCGGGACTCCAAGGACCCACGGGGGCCCCAACTGCGCTTCTCGGCCGCGGCCTGGAACGCCTTCGCCTCGGCGGCGGCCGGCGGCACCTTCGGTGAGCTCCCGGGCTGACCCGCCCACCCGGCTCCGCACTCGGACCAGTTGCCCGTAGCGCTGCCCGTCGCCCGTCGGCGGCCGGCGCTACGGGCAACTCCCTTTCGGGGGCCGGTCTCCAGGGGCCCCGGTTCAGCCCGCCACCGGGTAGCGGGCGGTCCAGTTGGCGCCCTCCGGGGTCCGCCGGTCGTGCAGTTCGGGGCCGTGCACCAACTCCAGCACGAAGTCGTCGGCCAGTTCCAGGATCGCCCCGCGCCCCTCCAGCCCGGCCAGCAGGCCCGGCGGCAGCGCGGTGTCCCCGTGCAGCGCCCCGAGCAGGTTCCCGCATATCGCACCGGTGGAGTCGCTGTCCCCGGAGTGGTTGACGGCGAGCAGCAGGCCCGACCGCACGTCGTGCGCGACCAGCGCGCAGTAGACCCCGATCGCCAGCGCCTCCTCGGCCACCCAGCCCTCCCCCAGCGCCTCGACCCGGTCCGCGGACGGCTCGCCGGCCCGCACCGCGTCCAGGGCGGCCCGCAGCGCGGCGGTGGTCTCCTCGTGCGCCGGCCGCTCGGAGAGCAGGGCGAGCGCGAGGTGGACGCCCTCCTCCAGGGTGCCGCCGCGGGCGACGGCCTGGACGATCACCGCGAGCGCGCCCGCCGCGAGGTAGCCGGTGGGGTGGCCGTGGGTGAGCACCGAGCACTCCACCGCGAGCTGGAACACCAGGCCCGGCTCCCAGGTGGTGAGCAGCCCGAAGGGCGCCGCCCGCACCACCGTGCCGCAGGCCTTGGAGTGCGGGTTCTTGGGGTGCTCCAGGGTGCCGAGCCGCTCGGCGTCGGCGCCGCTGAGGCCGGACAGGCAGCCCTGGCCGGGGGCGCGCTGGGCGTACAGCCACTCCTCGCGGCCGAGCCAGCCGAGGTCGGGCCGGCGCTCGTCCGGGCCCCAGTCGCGCTGGGTGGCGGCCCAGCGCAGATAGGCCAGGTGCAGGTCGGTGGGCGGGTGCCAGCTGCCGGTGTCGCGCCGGATGTGGGCGCGGATCAGGCCGTCCACGGTCCAGAGGCTGAGCTGGGTGTCGTCGGTGACGGCTCCGGTGCGCCCGTACGCGGGGAGGTAGCCGGTGACGCCCTGCGGGCCGTGCTGGGCCCGGATCTTCTCCAGCGACTCGAACTCGACGCCGGCACCGAGCGCGTCGCCGATGGCACCGCCGAGCAGACAGCCCCGCACCCGGCTGCGGTACTCCTGCTGCTGGGCCCGTGACCACAGTGGCATCACGACGGGGCGCCTTTCCTCGGGTGCGGGGTCCGCGCGACGCTCGGCCGGGCACGCGCCCTGGCACTGTATTCGAAGAGCCGATCGAACCGGCCCCTCCCCCGGGGTTCGGTGCCCCCGTCCCGGCGGCCCCGTGCGGGGCGGCCGGGACGGCGCGGGTGTCAGTCCAGCACCGGCAGCAGCTCCGGCAGGTGCCCGTCCGAGGCCAGCGCCACGGCCCGCCGTTCGGCCGGCACCTCCCCGTAGGTGGTGGTGCGCTGGCGGTGCGGGCGGCCCGCTGCCTCGGCGATCGCCTGGAGGTCGCGCACCGACTTGTAGCTCCCGTACGCCGAGCCGGCCATCCGCGAGATGGTCTCCTCCATCAGCGTGCCGCCGAGGTCGTTGGCGCCGGAGCGGAGCATCTCGGCGGCGCCCTCGGCGCCCAGCTTGACCCAGCTGGTCTGGATGTTGGGGATGTGCGGGTGCAGCAGCAGCCGGGCCATCGCGATCACCGCGCGGTTGTCCCGGGCGGTCGGGCCGGGCCTGGCGATGCCGGCCAGGTAGACCGGGGCGTTGGTGTGGATGAACGGCAGGGTCACGAACTCGGTGAAGCCGCCGGTGCGTTGCTGGATCTCCGCGAGCAGCCGCAGGTGGCCGAGCCAGTGCGCCGGGGTGTCCACGTGCCCGTACATCATCGTGGACGAGGAGCGCAGGCCCAGCTCGTGCGCGGTGGTGACCACCTCGACCCAGGTGGCGGCCGGCAGCTTGCCCTTGGTGAGCACCCAGCGGACCTCGTCGTCCAGGATCTCGGCGGCGGTGCCCGGGATGCTGTCCAGGCCCGACTCCTTGGCCCGCTGCAGCCAGTCCCGGATCGACAGCCCGGTGCGGGTCGCGCCGTTGACCACCTCCATCGGCGAGAAGGCGTGCACGTGGATGCCGGGCACCCGCTCCTTCACCGCGCGGGCGATGTCGAAGTAGGCGGTGCCGGGCAGGTCCGGGTGGATGCCGCCCTGCATGCAGACCTCGGTGGCGCCCACCTCCCAGGCCTGCGCGGCCCGGTCGGCGACCTGCTCCAGGGAGAGGGTGTAGGCGTCCGCGTCGGTGCGGCGCTGGGCGAAGGCGCAGAAGCGGCAGCCGGTGTAGCAGACGTTGGTGAAGTTGATGTTCCGGGTGACGCAGTAGGTGACGTCCTCCCCGACCGCGTCCCGGCGCACCCCGTCGGCGATCCGGCAGAGCGCGTCCAGGGCCGGGCCGTCCGCGTGGAACAGGGCCAGCGCCTGGTCGTCGGTCAGCCGCGTCGGGTCGTCCGCGGCCACCGCCAGGGCCTCCCGCAGGTCCCCGGCGAGGCGCTCGGGCGCGCCCTTCGCGAGCACCTGCTCGCGCAGCACCTCCCAGTCCCCGTACACGTCCTCGAAGTCGGCCCGGCGGTCCCCGGTGCGGCCCTCGGTGTCGATGGTGGCGTGCAGGTCGGTGCGCCCGTACGACTCCGGCAGGTCCTCGGGTTCCTGCCAGGGCAGGCCGCGGACCTCCGCGTCCGGGTTCGCCAGGCCGGTGGCCGGGTCGGCCAGGGCGCGCACGTGCGGCAGCACCCGCGGGTCCAGCCACGGCTCGCCGCGGCGCACGTACTCGGGGTAGACGGCGAGGCGCTCGCGCAGCTCGAAGCCGGCCGCCGCGGAGCGTTCGGCCAGTCGCTCGATCTGGGGCCAGGGGCGCTCGGGGTTGACGTGGTCCGGGGTGAGCGGGGAGACCCCGCCCCAGTCGTCGATGCCGGCCGCGATCAGCCGCTCGTACTCGCCGTCCACCAGGTTCGGCGGGGCCTGGAGGCAGGCGGTGGGGCCCATCAGGTGCCGGGCGACGGCCACCGCGGCCACCAGCTCGTCCAGTTCGGCGTCCGGCATGCCGCGCATCGCGGTGTCCGGCTTGGCCCGGAAGTTCTGCAGGATCAGCTCCTGGACCCCGTGGTAGGCGCGGGAGACCTTGCGCAGCGCGAACAGCGACTCGGCGCGCTCCCGGTACGTCTCGCCGATGCCGATCAGCAGGCCGCTGGTGAACGGGACGGAGCTGCGCCCGGCGTCCTCCAGCACCCGCAGCCGGACGGCCGGCTCCTTGTCCGGGGAGCCGAAGTGCGGGCCGCCGGGCTCGCTCCACAGCCGGGTGGCGGTGGTCTCCAGCATCATGCCCATCGAGGCGGAGACCGGCTTGAGCCGCTGGAAGTCCGTCCAGCTCAGCACCCCGGGGTTGAGGTGCGGCAGCAGCCCGGTCTCCTCCAGGATGCGGATCGACATGGCGCGCACGTAGGCGACGGTGTCGTCGTAGCCGTGCGCGTCCAGCCACTCGCGGGCCTCGGGCCAGCGGTCCTCGGGCTTGTCGCCGAGCGTGATCAGGGCTTCCTTGCAGCCGAGTTCGGCGCCGCGGCGGGCCACCTCCAGCACCTCGTCCGGGGACATGAACATCCCCTGCCCCTCCCGGCGCAGCCTGCCGGGGACGGTGGCGAAGGTGCAGTAGTGGCACTTGTCGCGGCAGAGCCGGGTGAGCGGGATGAAGACGCTTTTGGAGTAGGTGATGACGCCGGGGCGTCCGGCCGCCTCGAGGCCCGCGTCCCGGACCCGGGCGGCGCTCGCACAGAGGTCCAGCAGGTCCTCGCCCCTGGCCTGGAGCAGCACTTCGGCCTCGGTCGTGTCGAGGGCGACGCCGTCGCGGGCGCGGCGCAGGGCTCGGCGCATCGCGTTCGCGGTCGGCGGGATGCTGGCGTCCGTCGCGGTTCCGTCCATGGCGCGACCCTACGCCAGCGGTGGTACCGCGGGTGGATCCAACCCTGAGGCCGTCTCAGGGTCGGCGTACCCAAGAAGGCCAGTCCGGTCTGGCCCCACAGGGCGATGACGCCGCCGGCGCGGCGTCATCTAATGGAGGGGCAAGGCCAATCACACGTGTTCGCGGAGGAGTTGAGGACGCCATGACGAACGAGAAGGCGGCGGGGGACGATCTGGACGGCGGTGCGCCGTACCGCTCCCGACGGCGCGTCCTGATGCGCGCCGCGGTGCCGGCGGCCGTGGCCGCGGTGATCGCCGCGGGGGTGGGACTGGTCCCGGCGCTGGCCGCCGACAGCGCGCCCGACCTGCCCGCGCTGACCGCGGAACAGCTGGTCGCCAAGGTGCTCGGCTCCGAGACCCAGGCACTGTCCGGGACGGTCACGATCTCCACCGACCTCGGTGTGCCCGGCCAGCTGCTCGGCGCGGCCGGCGGCCTCGCCGGGGCGGCCGGCGGGCACGGTGGGGGCTCCTCCGCGGACCCGCAGTCCAAGCTGCTCGGCCTGCTCGGCGGGGACCGGACGCTGCGGATCGCGGTGGACGGCCCGGACCGCCAGCGGGTGGACGTGCAGGAGAAGATGGCCGGCTACTCGCTGGTCCGCAACGGCGACCAGGCCTGGGCCTGGGACAGCTCGTCCAACTCCGCGGTGCACATGACCGGGCGGGCCACCGGCGAGAAGCACGCCGAGACGCCGCTGGCCGAGCTGCCGACCACCCCGCAGGAGGCCGCCAGGCAGTTCCTGTCCGAGAGCGCCGGCACCACCTCGGTGACCGTCGCCGGGACGGCCAAGGTGGCCGGGCAGAACGCCTACGAGCTGAGCGTGAAGCCCACCCAGTCCGGTTCGACCCTCGCCGAGGTCCGGATCGCGGTGGACGCCGACAACGGAGTGCCGCTGGCCGTGGCGGTGAAGTCCGTCGACGGCAGCACCGTGCTGAACGTCCGCTTCACCCAGGTGTCCTTCGCCAGGCCCGCCGACAAGACCTTCGACTTCACCGTCCCCAAGGGCGCCAAGGTGACGGAGCAGAAGGCGCAGGACGCCGCGGAGGGAGCCCCGGACGCCGCCCGGGAGCACCTGGGCGCCGGGGCGGCCGAGGGCCTCGACGTGATCGGCGAGGGCTGGACGACGGTCGTGGCCACCAAGCTCCCCGGCGCCGTGGACGGGGCGCCGAAGGACGACGCCAAGGGCGGCAAGCACGGCGGCCGCGGGCCGGCGCAGTCGCTGAACCCGCAGTCGATGGTGAAGTCGCTCGGCAAGCCGGTCGCCGGCGGCACCCTGGTGAGCACCAAGGTGCTCAACGTCCTGCTCACCGACGACGGCCGGGTCCTGGCCGGCGCGGTGACCCTGCCGGTCCTCCAGCACGCCGCCGGGGTGAACTGACGGATGCCCGAGGCTCCCGTAACGGGGGACGTTACGGAGTCGGCCGGGGGTCCGGGCGCCGCGTCGCGCCCGGCCCCCGTGCCCGTCCCATCCGCCGCTCCCGTCTCCTCTCCCGGTTCCTCCCCGGCCTCCTCCGCGGGTTCACGGACGGCCGCCGGCCCGTCCGGCCCCGGCACCGACGACGTGATCCGGACCCGCGGCCTGACCAAGCGCTTCCGCGGCGGCCAACTCGCCGTGGACGGCCTGGACCTGGCCGTGCCGCGCGGCTCCGTCTTCGGCTTCCTGGGCCCCAACGGCTCCGGCAAGACCACCACCATCCGGATGCTGATGGGCCTGATCGCCCCCACCTCGGGCGCGGCCGCCGTCCTCGGCGAGCCGATGCCGCGCTCCGTCGCCACCGTGCTGCCCCGGGTGGGCGCGCTGATCGAGGGCCCGGCCCTGTACGGCTTCCTCTCCGGGCGCGACAACCTGGCGCGCTTCGACGCCGCCGACCCGACCGCCGACCCGCGCACCCGCCGGGAGCGGGTGGAGACGGCGCTGGAGCGGGTCGGCCTGAGCGCGGCCGCGGGCAAGAAGGCCCGCGCGTACTCGCTGGGCATGAAGCAGCGACTCGGCCTGGCCTCCGCGCTGCTCCAGCCGCGCGAGCTGCTGGTGCTGGACGAACCGACCAACGGGCTGGACCCGCAGGGCATGCGGGAGATCCGCACGCTGGTGCGGGAGGTCGCGGCGGAGGGCACCACGGTGTTCCTCTCCTCGCACCTGCTGGACGAGATCGAGCAGGTCTGCACCCATGCCGCGGTGATGTCCCGGGGCCGGCTGGTGGTGCAGGGCACCGTCGCCGAGCTGGCCGCCCGGGCGCAGGGCCGGCTGGTGGTCCGCACCCCGGACGTGGCCCTGGCCGCGGAGGTGCTGGCGGCCCACGGGGTCACGGCCCTGGTGCCCGGCGAGGACCGGGTGGACGGCGAGCCGGGCGTCCTGGACGACGAGGCGCTGCCCAGGCTGTGCGCGGCGCTGGTCGGGGCCGGGGTGCGGGTGCGGGGCTTCGGACTGGAGCGCGGCACGTTGGAGGACGCCTTCGTGGCGCTGACCGGAGAGGGCTTCGATGTCGCAGGCTGAGGCGCTCGCGCCGGTGACGGGCCGGCGGCCGCGGACGGCGGCCGGGTTCCTGGCCCTGTTCCGCAGCGAGCTGCGCCTGACCTTCCGCCGGATGCGCACCAAGGTGCTGCTGGGCATCCTGGCGGTGCTGCCGGTCCTGATCGGGGTGGTGGTCAAGCTCAACACGGACAGCCCGCACGAGGGCGGCGGCGGTCCGGGCTTCATCGCCCAGACCACGCAGAACGGGCTGTTCCTGGTCTTCACCGCCCTCGCGGTCGCCCTGCCGGTCTTCCTGCCGATGACGGTGGGCGTGGTCGCCGGGGACGCGGTGGCGGGCGAGTCCGCCGCCGGGACGCTGCGCTACCTGCTGGTCGCCCCGGCGGGGCGGACCAGGCTGCTGGCCGCCAAGTTCACCGCCGGGCTGGTGTTCTGCGCGGCCGCCACGGCGGCGGTCGCGGTGACGGCCCTGGCGGCGGGCGCCGTGCTCTTCCCGCTGGGCCCGGTCACGCTGCTCTCCGGGGACACCATCGGCCTCGGCGACGCGCTGCTGCGCGCCCTGCTGGTGGCCCTGGTGGTCGCGGCCTCGCTGGCCGGGCTGGTGGCGATCGGGCTGTTCGTCTCCACCCTCACCGGCAGCGGCATCGCGGCGATGGCCGCCACCGTCGGGCTGGTGATCACCGTCCAGATCCTGGACGCCTTCCCGCAGCTGCACGCCGTCAGCCCGTTCCTGTTCTCCCACTACTGGCTGAGCTTCGCGGACCTGCTGCGGGCGCCGATGTACTGGGACGGCGTGCTGAAGGACCTCGGCCTCCAGGCCGCCTACGTCGCCGTGTTCGGCTCGGCGGCGTGGTCGCGCTTCACCAGCCGGGACATCAGCGCGTGACGGACGCCGGGGCGGCCGCCGCCGGTACGGGCTTCGGCGCCACCGCCGCGGCCCGCACCGCGCGGTCGGCCCGCACCTGGCGCAGCGCGTCCCAGGTGAGCAGCGCGAGCGCGGCCCAGACCAGGCCGAAGCCGGCCCAGCGGGCGGTCGGCATGGCCTCGTGGAAGACCGCGACGCCGATCAGGAACTGGAACACCGGCGCCAGGTACTGCAGCAGTCCGAGCACCGTCAGCGGCACCCGGACGGCGGCCGCGCCGAAGAACAGCAGCGGCACCGCGGTGATCACCCCGCTGAGCATCAGCAGCCCGGAGTGCCCCCAGCCGTACGAGCCGGCCACCGTGTGCCCGAAGGTGCCGCGACCGCTGACCTCCAGGTAGACCATGTAGCCGAGGGCGAACGGGAACATGAAGGCGCTCTCGGCCGCCAGGCTCTCCAGCCCGCTCAGCCCGACCTGCTTCTTCAGCAGGCCGTAGGTGGCGAAGGAGAACGCGAGGATCAGCGCGATCCAGGGCAGCCGCCCGTACGCGGCGGTCAGCACCACGACGGCGGCGGCGCCGATGCCCACCGCCGTCCACTGCGCCCTGCGCAGCCGCTCCTTGAGCACTAGGACGCCGAAGGCGATGGTGACCAGGGGGTTGATGAAGTAGCCGAGGCTGCTCTCGACGACGTGCCCGGCGTTGACGGCCCAGATGTAGACGCCCCAGTTGACCGAGACCACGGTGGCCGCGCCGGCCAGCATGGCGAGCCGGCGGGGCTGGCGCAGCAGCGGGCGTATCCAGCCCCAGTGCCGCTGGGCTATCAGCAGCAGGACGACCGCGAGCAGGGACCAGACCATCCGGTTGGCCAGGATGTCGTCGGCGGCACCCGGTTCCAGCAGCGGCCAGAACAGGGGGAAGAGGCCCCAGATGCCGTAGGCGGCGACGCCGTACCAGAGGCCCCGGCCGTTGTCCTGCTGCTCTGTTCCGGCCATGGCCGACCGTCCTTCCGCGCGCCTGTGTCGAGGCGACGGTAGCGGGCGGAAGGGGCGACTGTCATATCCGTTTTCCAATTTTGGTCATGACATTGCCTGGTGCCGGACGGCCCCCGGGCTCCGGGCCCCGGGAGCCGCGGCTCCCGGGGCCTCGCCGCCCCGGCGCCTCGGCGTCTCAGGCGCCCAGGGCCGCGCGGACGGACTCGGCCAGCGGGACGGTCGGGCGGCCGATCAGCCGGGCCAGGTCGCCCGGGGTGCCGGCCAGCTCGCCGCGCGCGATGCCCGCGTCCACGTCCACCAGCACCTCGGCGAAGCCCTGCGGCAGGCCCGCGCCGACCAGCGCGTCCAGGTGCTCGGCCGGGGTGACGTCGCGGTGCTCGACCGGCTTCCCGGAGGCCTTCGCCAGCTCGGCGGCCAGCTCCGGCAGGCTCCAGGCGGTGTCCCCGCTCAGCTCGTACACCTCGCCCCGGTGGCCCTCGCCGACCAGGACGGCGACGGCCGCGTCCGCGTAGTCCCGGCGCGGGGCGGTGGCGATCCGGCCCTCCCCCGCGCTGCCGAGCACCACACCGCGCGCCACCGTGCCGGCCGCGTCGCCCAGGTAGTTCTCGGTGTACCAGCCGTTGCGCAGGAACACGTGGGGCAGCCCGGAGGCCAGGATCAGCTCCTCGGTCGCCTTGTGCTCGTCGGCCAGCCGGAAGGTGGCCGCGCCGGGCGCGCTGGTGTAGGCGAGCAGCGCGACCCCGGCGGCCTTGGCGGCCTCCACCACGGCCCGGTGCTGCGGGATCCGGCGGCCGACCTCGCTGCCCGAGATCAGCAGCACCCGGTCGCCCTCGGCGAAGGCGGCGGCCAGGGTCTGCGGCTCGTCGTAGTCCACCACCCGGACGGCCACGCCGCGCGCGGCCAGATCTGCGGCCTTCTCGGCGGAGCGGACGGCGACGGCCACCTCGCTCGCGGGGACCTTGGCCAGCAGGCTCTCGACGACGAGACGGCCGAGCTGGCCGGTGGCACCGGTGACGACGTACATGGTGTGCTCCTCAGGGATCGCTTCGGGGTTTCCGACCTCGAAACTCACCCTAAGGACTGCACTAACCTTTCGAAAGTACGCACTTCAAAGTAGGGTACTGATATGAAGGTAAGCGAGGTAGGCGAGCTGAAGGCCGGCGGGCTGCCCCCCGCCGACGTCTTCGACCGGATGTGTCCGTCCCGGGGCGTGCTGGAGCACGTCACCAGCCGCTGGGGCGTCCTGGTGCTGGGCGCGCTCAACGAGCGCGGCTACCGGTTCAGCGAACTGCGCCGCAAGGTCTCCGGGGTCAGCGAGAAGATGCTTGCCCAGACCCTCCAGACGCTGGAGCGGGACGGCTTCGTGCTGCGCGAGGCGCACCCGGTGATCCCGCCCAGGGTCGACTACAGCCTCACCCCGCTGGGGCGCGAGGCGGCGGAGCTGGTCGCGGCGCTGGCCCACTGGTCGGAGCGCCGGGTGCCGGAGGTCGAGACGGCGCGCGAGGAGTACGACGGGCGGGCCGCGGCCGCCGCGCGCTGAGGGCTCCCGGTCACCACCGGGCGGCGAGGGGGTCCGGTCAGCGCTCGGCGACGAACGGTGCCGGGCGCCCGCTTCGCGGTGCGGGCTCCCGGTCAGCGCTGGGCGACGAGGGCGTCGAGCCCGTCCAGGACCCGGGCCAGGCCGAAGGCGTAGGCGTGGTCCGGGTCGTACGCGCCGCCGTGCGCCTCACCGGCCGCCGCGCCGACCCGGGCGGCGACCGGGTAGCGCTCGGAGTCGAAGACCCGGGCGAGCAGCCCCGCGTTGGCGGCCCACCACTGCTCGTCGGTCATCGCGCTGTCCTGCCGGGCGGCGCGCTCGTCGGCCGCCATCCGGGCACAGGTCTGGACGAAGCCGAGCAGGTGGGTCAGCGCGGCGTCCAGGTCGACGTCGGACAGCCCGGTGCCCTCGAAGGCGCGCAGCTCGTACTCGTACTTGGCCATCAGGCCGGGCCCGAGCGGGGGGCGGCTGGTGGAGACGGCGGCGACCCAGGGGTGGGCGCGGTGCAGCGCCCGGTTGTCGTCCGCGACCGCGGTGACCCGGGCGCGCCAGCCCTCGCCGGCCGGGGCGCTGCGCGGCATCGTGGCGTAGACGGTGTCCAGCATCAGGTCGAGCAGCTCGGCCTTGCCCGGCACGTAGGTGTAGAGCGCCATCGGGGAGAGCCCCAGCTCCTGCGCGACCCGGCGCATGGTCACGGCGTCCACGCCCTCGGCGTCGGCGAGGGCGATCGCGGTGGAGGCGATCTCGCCGGTCGAACGGGCCTGCCGGGGCCCCCGCCGACCGGGCTTCTCCTCGGCGGTGAGCCCCCAGAGCAGGGCGAGGGTGCGTGCCGGGTCTCCTGCGCTGCTGCGGTCGCTGGCCATGGGGCCATCGTTTCACGCATTGGCGAGGGGCTCGACGGAGCCGGCGGCTACCGTCTCACCATGACCAGCCCGATCGATTCGCCCCACCCGGCCGGCCCCGAACCGCTCCCGGGCACGGACACCGCGCAGACCCTCCGCACGCGGGTGACCTGCCGCCGCTGCCACCGGCCGCTGCACGATCCGGAGTCGCGGATGCTGCGGCTGGGGCCGGAGTGCCGGGACCCGGCGGAGCGGGTCGCGCGGTTCGACGTCGACCAGGAGCCGCTGCCCGGAGTGGGGTGAGGCCAGGCGCGGACGCGCCGCCCCGGCCCCGGCCCGGGGCGGGAGGCGCCCTCAGCCCCGGCCGAAGAACCGGCGCAGCCGGCCGGGACGAGGCGCCGGCTCCGGCTCCGAGGCCGGCTCCGGCGCCGAGGCCGCCGAGGTCTCCGCGGTCCGTTTGCCCTCCGGCCGCTCCGCCGCCTCCGGTTCGCTCTCCGCCCCCGCGTCGGCGGCGTCCTCCCGGGCCATCAGGTGCCGGGCGAGCTCGCGGTCCTCGCCGGAGGTCCAGGGCGCGGCGAGCACCAGCGCGGAGAGCGAGCGCAGGATCGTCACCACCCGGGTGCGGCGGGCCCGGGCGCCGTGGTGCAGCCGCTGCCGGAGCAGGTCGGCGACGTCGGCCCGGGTCTGCGGCTGGGTCCAGCCGATCGCGACCAGCGCGAAGCCGGCCGCCTCGACCACCCAGTCCTCCGGCCCGAGCAGCAGGTCGCGCAGCACGCGCCGGCGCTCGGAGTCCTCCCAGGGCTGGTCGGCGCGGTGGTGGGCGATGCCGAGGCAGGCGAAGACCTGGACGGCCCGCACCCACAGTTCGGGCTGGTGGGCGAGCAGGGCGCGGCCCAGTTCGTCCTCGCGCGGCACCGGAGGGTGGACCAGGACGCCGAGCAGGTCGTCCAGCGGCAGTCCGGCCAGCCGGACGGCGTGGTCGTAGGCGGCGGGGACGGTCGGCCAGAAGATCTCGGCGGTGGACCGGACGAGTTCGGCGCTCTGCGGTGCGGGCGGGGGGACGGCGGGCCGCGCGTCGGTGCCGTCCCAGGTCCAGATCCGGGTGGTGGACCCGGTCAGCGGCAGCCGGGGGTCGGGCTCGCCGACGGCCTGGTAGTCGACGGTGGCGCGCGGCAGCGCGAGCCGGACGGCCAGCACCGAGCTGGGCGGCTCCAGGGTGGAGGCCGTGCACTCGATCTCGGTGTCGCGGCCGGCGTCGGGGTTGGCGAGCACCTGGTGCAGCACGTTGACGGTGGCCTCGGTGGCGCCGGAGACCAGGCCGAGCCAGGGCTCCCGGTGGCTCAGCCGCTCCAGCAGCTCCTGGGCGTACTCGTGCTCGGGGTTGGCGCGGTGGTGGTCGGCCAGGCCGAGCAGGTGGGCCGGATCGCCGTCGAGGGCGTGGCGCAGCCCGTACCGGGCCGGGCCGGCCTTGGGGTGGTCGGGCTCGGCGGCGAGCACCCGGTCCAGCCAGGGCAGGCCTTCGGCGGGGCGGCCGAGGGTGCCGTAGAGCTCGGCGACGTCGACGGCGAGGTAGCTGCTGGAGTCGTCGCGGTCCGGCGCGACCCGTGCCAGCTCGGCCTCCCAGACGGCGAGCGCCCGCTCGGGGCGGCCGGCCGAGCGCAGGGCGTTGCCGAGCATCACGGCGGGCAGGTAGCCGGGGGCCAACCGGTGGGCCCGTTCGGCGAGTTCGACGGCGAGGTCGGTGTCGCCGAGCCGGCGGGTCAGGCCGGAGGCCATCGCCAGCAGCAGCACGTGGTCGCCGTGCCGGGCCACCACGGACTGCACGAAGTCGTGGAACGGCCGTACGGCGTCCGCCGGTTCGGCCGGGAGGGGGTCGGGCAGCGCGCCGGTCGCGCGGGCCACCGCCTGGGCGACGGCGTCCGGGTCGACCAGGCCGGGCAGGTCCTCGCGGGCGAGCCAGGCGGCGTGCGCCCAGGGGCGGGCCGGCTCGTACTGGATGGCGGAGGCGAGCAGGGCCACCGCGGCGTCCCAGTCCCCGGCGGCGGCTTCCACGTGGGCCCGGCAGACCGCCGTGCCGAGGTACACCTGGCCGCCCAGCGGGAACAGCTCGCGGGCGGCCGCCGGGCCGCCCGCCGCCGCGCACAACTCGGCCAGTGCCTCGTACAGTTCGGGCAGTTGCGGATCGGCGAGGACCGCGTCGCAGAGGTGGTCGGCGGCGTGCGCCAAGTCCCCGGAGTCGATCGCCAGCCGGGCGACGGCGACCTCGCCCTCGGCCGCCAGACGCTCGCCGCCCTCGTCGTCGGTGTGACCGCTCATCCGCCCCTGCTCCCCCGGTGGCCCTGCCCGCTCCGTGCCCGCTCCGCACGAGGCTATCCGGTGGGACCGACAGCTCCATGATCACCCCGCCGACGGCGACCGTCCAGCTCTTGGATCGGATACAACCCATATGGGTGGTTTAGACCTCCAGGGGTTCAGCGCGCACCGTCCAGCCACCACGATGGCCGAGGTCCTTCGCGAGCGAAGTGCCAATCCCGCCAACGGAATCGAGGACATCGATGAAGCTCTCGCGCACCCTGTCCCTGGCGGCCTCCGCCGCCGTCCTGAGCACCCTCGCCTTCGCCGGTCAGACCGCCCCGGCCTCCGCCGCCGGCTCCTTCGTCGTCAGCGAGGCCCAGTTCAACAAGATGTTCCCGGGCCGGAACTCCTTCTACAGCTACAAGGGCCTGACCGACGCCCTCGGCGCCTTCCCGAAGTTCGCCACCAGCGGCAACGACGCCACCCGCAAGCGCGAGGCCGCGGCCTTCCTGGCCAACGTCAGCCACGAGACCGGCGGCCTGAAGTACGTCGTCGAGCAGAACACCGCCAACTACCCGCACTACTGCGACACTTCGCAGCCCTACGGCTGTCCGGCCGGGCAGGCCGCGTACTACGGGCGCGGGCCGCTCCAGCTGAGCTGGAACTTCAACTACAAGGCGGCCGGCGACGCCCTGCACATCGACCTGCTGCACGACCCGTACCAGGTCGAGAAGAACCCGGCCACCTCCTGGAAGACCGCGCTCTGGTTCTGGAACACCCAGAACGGCGCCGGACGGATGACCCCGCACGACGCCATCGTCAACAACAAGGGCTTCGGCGAGACCATCCGCAGCATCAACGGCGCGCTGGAGTGCGACGGCAAGAACCCGGACCAGCGCAACAGCCGCATCAACCTCTTCAAGCAGTTCGTCGGCACCCTGGGCACCGACGTGGGCGGCGGCAACATCTCCTGCTGACGGCCCCCGGGGTGCGTCCGGGGCTCGTCCGGGCCGCCTCGGCGGGGAGCGGGAAGCCGGCCGGGCCGGCTTCCCGCTCCTGTCGGTACCGCCTGCTTCACTGGCGCCTCCGGAGAACGAAGGGGAGACCACGATGGGTGTGCTGACCGACTACTTCCGCGCGGCCGACGCGGCGACGGTCGTCCGGGCGCTGGAGCCCGGCAACGGCGGACTGCCGCCGCTCCGCACGGACGGCTCCGCCGGCGGGGCCCTCGAAGGCTCCGTCGAAGGCTCCGTCGAGGGCCCCGGCGAGGGCTCCTTCGACGGGGTGGAGTCCAAGGGCGTCGACCCCACCGTCCTGCTCGGCCAGCTGGTGGCGGCCGTCCTCGACGAGCCGTGGCGGGTCGGCCTGGTGGCGGAGACGGCGGTCTGGCCCACCACCCCGGAGCCCGGCCCGTCCGGGCCCGAGGACGAGGACGACCCGTGGGCCACCGGCCCCTGGGTCACCGAACTGGGCGACGCCACCCGGGACGCGCTCGCCGGGGTGCCCGACGAGCGAGTCCCGGAGGTCGTCGCACGGTGGGCCGAGGCCGAGGAGTGGGACGGCGCCGATCCGTCCGACCTGCTGCCGCTGGCCGAGGAGCTGATCGCCCTCGCCCGGCGTGCCCGGGCCGCCGACGAGCGGCTGTACTGCTGGACGTGCCTGTAGCGGCCCCGCTCAGCGGACGACCGGAGTGGCGCCGGTCGCGGCCAGCGAGAACTCCCAGAGGCGGGCGGCCCCGTCCGGGTCGACGGCGTACGGACGGACGCCGCCGTCGTCCATCGGGGTGTCCGGGCCGCAGACCCGGGCCACCTCGCAGTCCTCCAGGTAGAGCCCGCCGCGGCCGTCGAGCAGCGGCGAGGTGGCTGCCCACAGGCCGGTGGCGGCGCCCTGGGAAGGGGACTTGAAGCCCTCGCCGACCACTCGGCCCCGGGCGTCCACCCAGCCCCGGTCGATCTGCTCCTGCCGGGTCATCTCCCGTTGGAGCCCAGTGATGATCCTGCCGGGGTGGAGTGCGAACGCCCGGACCCCGTCTCCCCGTCCGAGCACGTCCAGGTGCACGGCGAACAGCGCGTTGGCCGTCTTCGACTGGCCGTACGCCAGCCACTTGTCGTAGCCGGTGCGGAAGTGCGGGTCGTGCCGGCGGATGTCGGTCAGGGCGTGCCCGGCGGAGCTGTTGACGACGACGCGCGCGCCGTCGGGGGCGGCGGCCAGCAACGGGTACAGCTCGCAGGCCAGGAGGAAGTGCCCGAGGTGGTTGGCGGCGAACTGCCCCTCCCAGCCGGGCCCGACGCGCCGCTCGGGGGTGGCCATGACGCCGGCGACGGCCATCAGCAGGTCGAGGCGGTCGACGGCCTCCCTGATCAGCCCGGCGGCGGCCCGGACGCTCGCCGGATCGGCGAGGTCCATCGGGACGATCCGGCTCCCGGTCCCCGCGAGCGCCGCGCGGGCGGCGTCCGGGCGGCGGGCCGGCACGACCACCCGGGCTCCGGCGGCGGTCAGCGCCCGGGTGGTCTCCAGGCCGAGTCCGGAGTAGCCGCCGGTCACGACGGCGGTGCGGCCGGAGAGGTCGAGGCCCGCCAGGACGTCCCCGGCGGTACTGGCGGCGGAGAAGGGCGAGCCGATCGGCTCTTGCTGGCACTGGAGCTGAGTGGTGGTCATGGCGATGACCGTAGGAAGTGGAGCGCGGTCTAGATCAAGCCCCGATCCCGTGTTGTTCCTGTGCTCTGACTTCCTATGCTCTGACGCCATGACGGAACTCAGCATCGGCGAGGTGGCCGAGCGCACCGGGCTCAGCGTGCACGCCCTGCGCTTCTACGAGCGGGAGGGGCTGCTGGTCGGACCGGTACGGCGCACGGCGGGCGGGCGCCGACGGTACGCCGCGCTCGACGTGCAGTGGCTGGAGATCTGCGTCAGGCTCCGCGAGTCCGGCATGCCGCTCGCCGACCTCCGCCGCTTCGCCGAACTGGTGCGGCAGGGCCCGGGCAACGAGGCCGAGCGGCTACGGCTGCTCGACGCCCACCAGCGGCGCGTGGACGAGCGGATCCGGGAGCTGGAGGAGTGCCGCTCGCTGATCGCCTGGAAGACCGCCGTCTACGCCGACCACCTGGCGCGCGGCGAGGCCGCCGGGCTCTGGGACCCGACGGCGGCACCACCGACGGGCCCGGAGGCCACCGCCCGTCAGCCGTCCCCGTCCTCCGCATGGACCGGGACGGGGAACAGCACCGGGCAGACTGCCAGACAGGCCCTGGCCCCGGACCTCCGGCGCTGATCACCGAGCGGAACGCCCGCCCTCCCGCATGGCCCGCCCCGGCGAATCCTGACGATCTCGACCGGACGGACGAGGCCCTCGGCCCGCTCCGGTCGTCCACCGAGCGCGAGGCGTGGGACCGGCGCCGAGCCGGGAGGCCGTCGGCCGGCCCGGTTGTTCCCCCACGAAATATCCGGCTGCCCGGAGGCCCAGTCCTCGTGGTCGAGTTCGACGCAGTAGTGCGCGTCGGGCCGCCACCCGAAGCGCCACCCGGGCGCCTCGCGGGTGAACTCGTGGAGCTGGGAGACCGACAGGCGGAAGGCCGTGGGACTGCCGGTGACCACCAGCGTCTGGGCGGCCCCGGAGAACCGGAGCCGGTCCCGTCGGCCTCCGGGCGTAGGTCGCGGGCCCCATGCGCGCCCGGAGCCCGGTGGCTACGATCGCGGCTCATGACCACGGCAGGAATTCAGCGCCGGACGGCGGAACGTGTGCGCGACACCCTGGACCGGCTCGTCACCGAGCGGGACATCTGGCTGTCGACCTCCCACCCCGACCACGGGCCGCACCAGGTACCCCTGTGGTTCCTGTGGGACGGGCGGGCCGTGTGGATGTGCACCGGCGGCACGTCGGCGACCGCGCGCAACGTTCGCGAGGAGCCACGCGTACGACTGGCCCTGCCGGACACCTTCGACGTGGTGCTCCTCCAGGGTGAGGCGGAGGGGTTCCCGGCCCGGGACGTGCCCGCGGAGGCGGCCGAGGCGTTCGCCGACAAGTTCGGCTGGGACCCGCGTACGGAGGAGGGCCCGTACCTGTACGTGCGCGTGGTGCCGAAGACGGTACGTGCCTGGCGGGGCGAGCGGGAACTGTCCGGACGGGTCGTCATGCGCGACGGGACCTGGCTGGAGCACGAGCCGCGTGCCGACGCGCCTCTCGGACACTGAGTCCGGGCCACACCAGGCCGGACTGTCCGTCGTGCCGAAGCCCGGGTGGCCCGAGCTCGCGCCGAGGAACCCCGATGCCGCGCTTCGGCCCATGACGTCCCAGCGCTCCAGGAGCCGGACCCGGGTCCACTGCGCCGGTGCACGGGTGCGGACGATCGCCATGGCGCGCTCCCTTGCGGGCCGGGTCGAGGGCTCCTGACGCTATCGGCCCTCGAAGATCGCACTCAATCACCCGACCCGGCGCATCCACACCGGCCGGCCCGGTCCGGCCCGAAAACGCGAAGAACCCCCATCCGGGACCCGGATGGGGGTTCTTCAGAAGAATTGTTCGGCGGCGTCCTACTCTCCCACAGGGTCCCCCCTGCAGTACCAT
>NZ_JBEZUT010000161.1:0-19538 GCF_040636595.1 Kitasatospora sp. NPDC036755 | reverse complement strand
CCCGTACGGCCGCGGCCCCCGGAGGACGTCCTCCGGGGGCCGCGGCCGTACGGGTTCGCGCCGGGACGGCCGCTCAGTGCCCGTTGGTGTCCACCACCTCCACACCGCGGATGTTCCGCTCGATCTCCTCCGCCGGCAGCGCGATCGCCAGCGCCCAGTAGTAGACGACCAGCGAGAACGCCACCACGACGGCGATGTCCCACCACAGCGGCAGGTTCCCCCGCGCGCCCACGCCGAAGGTGCCCTGCCAGGAGATCAGGCCCATGCCGACCAGGTAGACCGGCAGCCACTGCCCGGCCCGGAAGTCCATCCGGGGCGCGTTGGGCAGCCCCTTCGAGCGCGCGTACCAGGAGTACCCGCCGAGCAGCAGGTAGCCGATCACGATCGCCAGGCCCAGCCGCCACAGGGTGTCCCAGCCGGACCAGTAGATGACCAGGCTCGCCACCACGAAGGCCAGCGGCGAGACCACCGCGCCGGCGGGCAGGTGGTACGAGCGCTCCATCCGCGGCAGCCGCTTGCGCAGCACGCCGAAGGCCAGCGGGGCGCCCGCGTACATCAGCACCACCGCCGAGGTGATGAAGCCGACCAGCCGCTGCCAGCTCGGGAAGGGCAGGAAGCAGAGCACCCCGGCCACCCAGGCGATCAGCAGGCCGAGCCAGGGCACCGCGCGCTTGTCGGTGGACTGCAGCGCCTGCGGCGCGTAACCGTTGCGGCTCAGGCCGTAGGTGACCCGGGAGCTGGAGGTGATGTAGACCAGCCCGGTGCCGGCCGGGGAGATGACCGCGTCGATGAACAGCACGGTGGCCAGCCAGCCCAGGCCGATCAGGGTCGCCAGGCCGGCGAACGGTCCGCTGATCCCGGGGTAGTCGAGCGTGCTCCAGCCCCGGGCGAAGGTCTCCGGCGGCAGCGCGCCGATGAACACCACCTGGAGCATCACGTAGACGACGGTGCCGATGACCACCGAGCCGAGCACCGCGCGCGGGATGTCCCGGCGCGGGTTGCGGCTCTCCCCCGCCCACTGGATGGCCTGTTCGAAGCCGAGCAGCGCGAAGATCACCCCGCTGCTGCTGATCGCGGCGAGCACGCCCTTGGCGCCGTCGGGCGCGAAGCCGTGCACGTCGAAGTTGGAGCCGTGGAACTCGGAGATGCCGAGCGCGAAGATGGTCAGCACGGGGATGGCGACCTTCCACACGGTGGCCGCGCTGTTGGTGTGGGCGAGCAGCCGCACGCCGAGGAAGTTGACCGCGACGAAGACTCCGAGCAGGACGGCCGCGACGACGAACCCCCAGCCGGTCAGCGTCAGGTTCCGGTTCAGCAGGCCGTCCGCCCAGCTCCAGTGCTGGGCGTAGTTGATCATCGCCTGCACCTCGATCGGCGCGATGGTCGCGGCCTGCAGCCAGGTGAACCAGCCGAAGGACATCCCGGCGAACCCGCCGAAGGCGTAGTGCGGGTAGCGCGCCGTGCCGCCCGCCACCGGGAACAGCCCGCCGAGTTCGGCGTGCACCAGCGCCAGCAGCACGATCGCCACCGCGCCGATGCCCCAGGACAGCAGTGCCGCCGGACCGGCCGCCACCGCCGCCTTCTGCGCGCCGAACAGCCAGCCGGAGCCGATGATCGCCCCGACCGAGGCCCAGAGCAGGCCGATGACGCCGACCTCGCGCCGCAGCCCGGTGTGCCCCGATCCGGGCGGATTGGAGGAGGAATGGGCCATGGCCGATCGCCTCTCGAAGCAGGAGGAAGTCCTCCGACAGTGCCGCAGCCCCGCCTCCCGCCCGCCCCGAAACGCCCCGCACCCCGCGCCCCTCACCCGAACAGCGGCCGCCGGGGCCGGGGGCCGGGAGGCTCGGGGCGGCACTCCGGCCGCCCCGCGGAACGCGCGGGTGGGGGCCTCGGCGGGTGTCGGCGGGGCGGCGTCCGCGGCTTCCGGCCGGACCGGACCGGTGCACACGGGGTCCGGCCGCCGGCGCCGGCACAGTTCCCGCGACGTTCACCTGCCGGGCACGTGGAACTCACCAACGGCAGGCAGGCTCCGAAACAGGAGTTGAAGTTGGCTATACAACTTCACCCGACATGACAGCCGAAGTGCCGCCGAGGGAGAGACCGATGACCGAGCTGCCGCCGTACTGGCTGCGCGACAACTGCCCCTGCGCCGAGTGCCGGGACCCGCGCAACGGGCAGAAGCTGTTCCAGATCGACGACCTGCCCGAGGGCCTCGCGGTCGCCGGCAGCGAGCGGACCGACGGACACCTGGAGGTGCTCTGGTCGGACGGGCACCGCTCCCGCTACCCGCTGGAGTGGCTCGACCGCGCGGACGACGGCGACGGGCGCACCGAGCGGAACAAGCGGCTCTGGACGGCGGCGGACTTCGCCGCCGGCGTCCCGGAGGCATCCTGGGAGGCCTACCTGACCGACCCGGCCGAGCGGGCCGCGGTGCTGGCCGCCGTCCGGGACAGCGGCTTCGCCGTGCTGCGCGGGGTGCCGACCGTCGAGCGGCAGGTGCTGCGGGTGGCGGAGAGCTTCGGCTACGTCCGGGTCACCAACTACGGGGAGCTGTTCGACGTCCGGGTCGAGCCGGACCCGAACAACCTCGCCTTCACCAGCGTCGGCATCGCCCCGCACACCGACAACCCCTACCGGGACCCGGTGCCGACCCTCCAGCTGCTGCACTGCCTGGAGAACTCGGCGACCGGCGGCGACTCCGGCCTGGTGGACGGGTTCAAGGCCGCGGCGCTCCTCCGGGAGGAGGCCCCGGAGGCGTTCGAGGTCCTCACCCGCACGCCCGTCCCGTTCGTCTTCCGCGACCGCCGCACCGAGCTGCGCGCCGACCGCCCGCTGATCGAGGTGGACCCGCGCGGCCGGATCCGCGAGGTCCGGTTCAACAACCGCTCGATCGGCACCCTGCGCGGCCTCGCCCCGGCCGAGCTGGACGCCTTCTACGCCGCCTACCGCCGCTTCGCGGAGATCACCCTGCGCCCCGGGCTCCGGCTCACCTTCCGGCTGGGCCCCGGCGACTGCCTGGTCTTCGACAACACCCGCCTGATGCACGCCCGGACGGCCTTCCAGCAGAACGGCCACCGCCACCTCCAGGGCTGCTACGCCGACCTCGACTCGCTGAACAGCACCCTCGCCGTGCTGCACCGCCGCGCCGAGGCCCTGGACGCGATCGCCGCGCTGTTCGCCGGCGAGGGCGCCGGGGAGTACCTGGGCGAGGAGGTCACCATGGCCGAGCACATGCTCCAGGCCGCCGCCGCGGCCGAGGCCGCCGGGGCCCCGGACCACCTGGTCGCCGCCGCACTGCTGCACGACGTCGGCCACTTCCACGGAGCCCTGCACGGACGGGATCTGATGGAGGGTCAGGACAACCGGCACAGCGACTCCGGCGCCGACTGGCTGGCCCGCTGGTTCGGCCCCGAGGTCACCGAGCCGGTCCGGCTGCACGTGGCCGCCAAGCGCTACCTGTGCGCGGTCGAGCCCGGGTACCGCGAGCGGCTCTCCCTGGCCTCCGAGTACACCCTGAGCGTCCAGGGCGGTCCGATGGACGAGCGGCAGGCCGCCGCCTTCGCCGAACTCCCGGGCGCGCGGGACGCGGTGGCGGTGCGGCGCTGGGACGAGCAGGCCAAGGTGGCCGGCACCGCGACGCCCGGCTTCGCGCACTACCGCCCGCTGCTGGCCGCCCTCATGCACTGAGCCGGCCCGCACCGGCGACGCCCGGGCCGCACCCGGGGACGGCCGGGCGGCACCCGGGATCGGCTCAGTCGAGCTCCCGCGCGTGCCGCGAAAGCGCCGACGTGGCAAGGGAGTTGTGCACGCTGAACGCCACCGTCCCGGGCAGGTAGCGGTCCTGGGACCACTCCACCGGCGTGCCCGTCGGGTCGGTCGTGCGGCGCCGTTCGCGCAGCAGCGGACCGCCCCGGCGGCAGCCGAGCAGCCGGGCGTCCTCGGCGTTGGCCGGGACGACGTCGATGGTGTGGTCCGCGTCGGTGAACAGGATGCCGTGCTCGCGCAGCACTTCGGTGTGCGAGACGACGTCCGGCGGCAGCTCGGCGACGATCTCGCCGACCCGCGGCGGGTAGACGGTGCGCTCGACCATCACCGGCGTGCCGGACAGCGTCCGCAGCCGGACGATGACGTACACCTCGGCGCCCGGCTCCAGGCGCAGCTGTTCGCGCTCGGCGGCGTCGGCCGGGCGGCGCACCAGCGAGTCGAGGATGCCGCCGGGCTCCTCGCCCATCGAGTACGCCCAGTGGGTGAAGCTGAGCAGTTCGGAGAAGCTCTGCACCCGGGCGCCGCCGAGGACGACCCGGCGGGTGCCGCGGCGGGAGGTGACGAGCCCGTCGGAGCGCAGCACCGCGAGGGCCTGGCGGACGGTGCCGCGCGAGACGCCGTACTGTTCGGCGAGCGCGCCCTCGGCGGGCAGCCGGCCGGCCTCGCCGTAGGCGCCGGTGGTGATCGCCTCGCGCAGGTCGGCGGCCACCTTCCGGTACAGCGCGCCGGGGCGTTCGGCCGGGGCGTCCCCGGCCGCCGAGTGGTTCCCGGCTGCCGGCCGCCCCGCGGCCTCGGGGCGCTGGGGCTCAGTTGCCACGTCAGTCAATGTCCCTCCTGGGGCGGTGTCCTGCGCAGCCGTACCGGCGCGGACAGCCCGACCTTATCCCGCTGCGCCTTCGAAGCATCGCACCGAACGGTTCACGCTCCGATGGCCGGATTCGACCGTTCCCGCAGCCGACCCCGGTTCTGGGCCGTCCGTTCACCTTCCCGTCACCGGGCTCCGGCGTACTTACTGCTGTCAGCGAAGTTGGCTAGTCAACTCGGACGACGTCGATCGATTGCCCACCCGGCCGGTCCGCCGCCCTTCGTACGACGCAGACCCGCGGAACCCCCCGCGGACGCCCCTCGCAGTACGCCCCTCAACAGGAGACTTCCCCGTGACCGTGCACCGCGCCCGCACCGCCGCCTTCGCGGCCGTACTGACCGCCGCTGCGCTCTCCCTCACCGCCTGCGGCTCCGCCGGTTCGAGCGCCAAGTCCGGCGACGCCGCCAACGGCGGTGCCAAGGACGCCAAGACGGCCACCTCCGTCGCCGACTTCGGCGGCATGGACGGCCTGGTCGCCGCCGCCAAGAAGGAGGGCAAGCTGCACGTCATCACGCTGCCCCGGGACTGGGCGAACTACGGCAAGATCATCGACAGCTTCAAGGCCAAGTACGGCATCGAGGTCGAGGAGGAGAACCCGGACGGCTCCAGCCAGGACGAGATCAACGCGATCAACTCCCGCAAGGGCCAGGACCGCGCTCCCGACGTGGTCGACCTGGGCAGCGCCTTCGCCCTCCAGGCGGTCAAGGACGGCATCCTCGCCCCCTACAAGGTCGCCACCTTCGACAAGGTGCCGGACACCATGAAGGACGCGAACGGCGCCGCCGTCAACGACTACGGCGGCTACGTCTCCATCGGCTGCGACGCCAAGAAGATCGCCAACTGCCCGAAGACCTTCGCCGACCTGCTCAAGCCGGAGTACAAGGGCCAGGTCGCCCTCAACGGCAACCCGACCAAGTCCGGTTCGGCCTTCGGCGGCGTCTACGCGGCCGCGCTCGCCAACGGCGGCTCGCTGGACAACATCCAGCCCGGCATCGACTTCTTCGCCAAGCTGAAGCAGTCCGGCAACTTCAACCCGGTCGAGTCGACCCCGGCCACCGTCGAGAAGGGCGAGACCCCGATCTCGATCGACTGGTCCTACCTGAACGCCGGCTACACCGACGAGTTCAAGGACAAGGGCGTCGACTGGAAGGTCTCCATCCCGACCGACGGCTCCTACGCCCAGTTCTACAACCAGGCCGTCAACAAGTGGGCCCCGCACCCGGCTGCCGCCCGCCTGTGGCAGGAGTACCTGTTCAGCACCGAGGGCCAGAACCTCTTCCTCGGCGGCTACGCCACCCCCTCCACCTTCGAGGCCCTGAAGACGGACGGCACCCTGGACACCACCGCGGCCGCCAAGCTGCCGACCGTCGAGAAGCCGTTCACCACCTTCCCGTCCGTCGACCAGATCAACGCGGCCAAGAAGGTCGTCACCGAGAACTGGACCAAGGCCGTCTCGGGCTGACACCCCGGCCACGTACCGCACTTCGGGCTGAGAAAAGGCACTCATGACCACGGCTCCCACCCCGGTGCCGACCACCCCCGCCGCCACCTCCCCCGGTGGCGGCGCGGGGGCGTCCGCCACCGCCACGACCGCTTCCCCCACCACCGCCCCCTCCCCGCGGCGCCGGCCGCTCGCCCGCCTCGGCGGCGCGTCCTGGCTGGCCGCCGTGCCGCTGCTGGTGTTCTTCCTGATCGGCTTCGGGCTTCCCACCGTCGCCATCGTGATCGGCGCGTTCACCACCTCCAGCGACGCGGAGAGCGGGGCCGGGCAGTTCACCTTCGACAACCTGACGGCCTCCGTCCAGGGCGGCTACCAGACGGCGATGCTGAGCAGCCTCAAGCTCTCCGCGCTGACCGCGCTGCTCGCCACCGTGCTCGGCCTGCCGCTCGCCCAGGCCGTCGTCACCTCCCGGCACGGCTGGCTGCGCCAGGCGGTCCTCACCGCCTCCGGCGTGCTCGCCAACTTCGGCGGCCTGCCGCTCGCCTTCGCGTTCGTCGCCACCCTCGGCAACGCCGGCGAGATCACCAAGCTGCTGCACCTCACCGACCACGGCTGGTCGCTGTACTCGTTCACCGGCCTGACGATCGTCTACCTGTACTTCCTCGTCCCGCTGATGGTGCTCACCATCACCCCGGCGCTGGACGGCCTGCGGACCCAGTGGCGCGAGGCGGCCCAGAACAACCGCGCCACCTCCGTCCAGTACTGGCTGCACGTCGCCCTGCCGATCCTGGCGCCCTCGCTGCTCGGCGGCTTCGTGCTGCTCTTCGGCAGCGCCTTCGCCGCCTACGCGACGGCCGCCGCCATGGTGGGCGCGACCGTCCCGCTGGTCAGCCGCTCGATCGCGGACGCGCTCTCCGGCAACGTGCTGGTCGGCCAGGGCAACCTCGCCCTCGCCCTCAGCCTCAACATGATCGTCGTGGCCGTCCTGGTGATGGCCGTGTACCTCCCCCTCCAGCGCCGGAGCGCCCGATGGCTCAGCTGACCACCCCCGCCCGCCCCGGCCGACGCACCGTGCGCTGGTGGCGCGGAGCCGTGCTGCTGCTCGCCGGCGTCTACTTCGTCGTCCCGCTCGCGGCCTCCTTCTGGTTCTCGATCGACGACCCGCAGGGCATCTCCTTCTCGGCCTACACCGGCCTGCTCTCCGCCCCCGGCTTCCTGGACAGCCTCTGGCTGACCCTCGGCCTGGCCGTCGTCACCGTCGTGGTGCTGCTGCTCCTGCTCGTCCCGGCGCTGATCTCCGTCCGGCTCGGCTCGCCGAAGCTGCGCCCGGTCATCGACGTGCTCTGCACCCTGCCGCTGGTCGTCCCGCCGGTCGCCCTGACCGCCGGCCTGATCGGCGTGCTCCGCTGGGGCCCGGACTACCTGATGGACACCCCGTTCTTCCAGACCTTCGTGTTCATCCAGGACCCGGACTTCCCGCTGGTGCTGGTCATCGCCTACGTGCTGATGGCCCTGCCGCTCGCCTACCGCGCCCTGGACGCCGGCCTGCGCTCGATGGACGTGCGCACCCTGGTCGAGGCCGCCCGCAACTGCGGGGCGAGCTGGCCGCGCGCGGTGTTCACGGTCGTCCTGCCCAACCTGCGCGGGGCGCTGCTGAACGCCTCCTTCCTCACCCTGGCCCTGGTCCTCGGCGAGTTCACCACCGCCTCGATCCTCGGCTTCCAGCCCTTCCCGGTCTGGATCTACTCGGTCGGCAACAGCCAGGCCCACATGTCGGTCGCGGTCTCCATCCTGAGCCTGCTGCTCACCTGGCTGCTGCTGCTCCTGCTGGCCACCGCCGGGCGCGAGCGCCGCGCCAAGACCGCCACCTCCTGAAACCCCCCGGAGTCACCAGTCATGACCACGGCCACCGCCATCGCCACCGGCGCCTCGCTCTCCCCCGGCAGCGCCACCGTCGAATTCCGCTCCCTGCGCCGCGCGTTCGGCGCCACCACCGCCCTCGACGGCCTGGACCTCACCGTCCGGCCGGGCGAACTGCTCGCCCTGCTCGGCCCGTCCGGCTGCGGCAAGACCACCGCGCTGCGCATCCTGGCCGGCTTCGAGCAGCACGACTCCGGCGAGGTGCTGGTCGACGGCCAGGACATCACCGCGATCCCCGCGCACAAGCGCGACGCCGGCATGGTGTTCCAGTCCTACAGCCTCTTCCCGCACCTGACCGCCCTGGACAACGTCGCCTTCGGGCTGCGGATGCGCGGCACCGGCAAGGCCGAGCGCCGCAAGCGGGCCCAGGAGCTGCTGGAGCTGGTCGGACTGCCGCACCGCGCCGACCACTACCCGCACCAGATGTCCGGCGGCCAGCAGCAGCGCATCGCGCTCGCCCGCGCGCTCGCCCTCCAGCCGCGCGTCCTGCTGCTGGACGAGCCGCTGTCCGCGCTGGACGCCAAGGTCCGCCTCCAGCTGCGTGACGAGATCCGCCGGCTCCAGCAGGAGCTGGGCATCACCACCCTGTTCGTCACCCACGACCAGGAGGAGGCGCTCTCGATGGCCGACCGGGTCGCGGTGCTGCGGGCCGGGAAGCTGGAGCAGTGCGCCTCCCCGTCCGAGCTGTACGGCCGGCCGGCCACCGCCTTCGTCGCCGAGTTCGTCGGCACCATGAGCCGCATCCCGTGCACCCGCACCTCGGACGGCGTCGAGGTGCTCGGCCGCCGCCACGCGGTGGACGGCGTGGTCCCGGCCGACGGCGAGCTCCAGGTGCTGGTCCGCCCCGAGAACGTCACCCTGACCCCGGCCGAGGACGGGCCCGCGCTGGTGGTCACCGCCTCCTTCCTGGGCGCCGTCACCCGGCTCACCGTCCGGCTGGACGACGGCACCGAGGTCAAGGCCGACCTGCCCACCGAGGCCGCCGCCGCGCTGCCGGCCGGCGCCCGGGCCGCGCTCACCCTGCCGGAGCGCCCGGTCCTGGTGGACCGCCGCGCCGCCTGAGAGCCTCGTACCTCCCCCTCCGCCCCGCGGAGCACCGAAGAACCACCGGAAGAACCACCGGAAGAACCACCGAAGGTACCGCCATGCCTGACTCCGTCCTGCCCGAGAACTCCGCCCGCCCCGAGGCCCCCGGGCCCGCCACCGACCCGCCCGCGAGCCCCGTCCCCCTGCCCGACACCGCCCTCCCGACCACCGCCCTCCCGGCCACCGCCCTGCCCGCCGCCGTCCTGTTCGACATGGACGGCACCCTGGTCGACACCGAGCAGCTGTGGTGGCGGGCCGCCGCCGAACTCGCCGAGGAACTGGACCGCCCGCTCACCGACGAGGACGCCCCCGAGGTGCTCGGCCAGGCCATCGAGCACACCGCCGCCCACCTCCACCGGGTCAGCGGCACCGCCCTCGGCGAGGCCGAACTCGCCGCCCGGCTGGGCGAGTCCTTCGCCGCCAAGGTCGCCGCCGAGACGGTGCCGCGCCCCGGCGCGCTCGCCCTGCTGGCCGCGCTGCGCGACGCCGGGGTGCCGACCGCGCTGGTCTCCGCCTCCCCCCGCCGGGTGGTGGACCTGGTGCTGTCCGCCATCGGCCGGGACTGGTTCGCCGTCACCCTGGCCGCCGAGGAGACGGCGCGCACCAAGCCCGCGCCCGACCCGTACCTCGCCGCCGCCGAGCGGCTCGGACTGGACCCGGCCGCCTGCCTCGCCGTCGAGGACACCCCGACCGGGGTCGCCTCCGCCACCGCGGCCGGCTGCGCCGTGCTCGCCGTGCCCTCCACCGCCGTGCCGATGCCCGAGGGCGAGCGGATCACCCTGCTCGCCAGCCTGGAGCAGGCCGACCTCGCCCTGCTCGGGAAGCTCGCCGGGGCCGGCGCGGTTCGACCCTGACATGCCCTATCTCCTGCTCGCCCTGGCCATCATCAGTGAGGTCTGCGCCACCAGCTGCCTCAAGCTCACCGAGGGGTTCACCCGGCTCTGGCCGAGCCTCGGCGTCGGCATCGGCTACGCCCTCTCCTTCCTGCTGCTCGGCCGCGCGCTCAAGCACATACCGGTCTCGGTCGCGTACGCGGTCTGGTCCGGCGCCGGCACCGCGGCGGTCGCCGGGATCGGCGTGGTCGCCTTCGGCGAGTCGCTCGGACGGCTCCAGTGGCTGGGGATAGCACTGGTGATCGTCGGGGTGGTCGTGCTCAACCTCAAGGGCGGACACTCCTGAGCGGAACCGATTCCTGACGGTCAGTCAGATAGAACAATGCTGGCCAACTCGCTTGCCGGGGCGGGAAGTCGGACGCGCCGACCTCCCGCCCCGGCGGCTTCGCTACGGTGTCCCCCATGACGGACCCCCGGCCACACCACTACCGCTTCGTCCACCGCGAGCTGGCCCGCCAGGTGCTGGAGTTCGGCCCGCGCGTGGCCACCCCGACCCCGGACGGCGGCAGCCTGCTGCCCGTCGTCACCCAGATCTGGGAGGACCTCGGCGGCACCCTGCCGCCCGAGGACCGCCTGCCCGGCCACGGCCTCGACTGCCGCCACCTGTCGGTCGACGGCCACCACATGCTGCTGGTCACCCTGCCCACCCCGGTCGGCGCCACCGAGGCCCACTTCGTCGCCGCCGTCCAGCCCCAGGGCTCCAGGACCGTCCGCTACGTGACCCTGGAACACGCGTTCAGCCCCCTCGACGGCAGCCCCGGCACCGTCCTCGGCGAGTGGACCGCCGAAAGCCACCTCAACCACGGGCAGGGGCCCTCCCCCGTCGCCGAACTCTTCGTCGCGGCCGTGGTGCGGCTCGTCACCCCGAAGAAGCGCGGCTTCTGGCGCCGCTGAGAACGACCGTACGCATACGCCTCGGATCTGGGCCGCCGACGTCAAGAAGGCGTCGACGGCCCGTAAAAGTCCCGTAACGACCGCCTCCGATTCCGGCCGTGACGATCTCTCCCCCGTCGGCCGGAGCTATGCTCGCCCGGTCCGACATTCGACGCATCGGGGGGCGAAAGTGTCCGACTTCAAAGTCAGTACCGAATTCCTCGCAAAACTGGCCCAAGACCTCAAAGGCTGTGCCGACGAACTCGACCAGGGCCTCAAGGCCTTCGAGGCGGCCGGCCACACCGGCACCGGCTTCGACTTCCTGGACGAGGCCTGCGGACACTTCAAGGACAAGTGGCAGTTCGGCCTGAAGAAGGTCCGCGAGTGCGTCAAGGCCCTGGACGAGGGCCTTGAGCAGGTGCAGAAGAACTACGACGGCACCGAGCAGAGCATCGTCAAGGTCCTCGCCCCGGCGGGGCAGTCGTGAGCACCCCCACGCCTCCGGCGCCCGACTGGTCCGGCCTCGGCTTCAACCCCACCCCCGGCGACTCCGCCGCCGTCACCGCGCTCAGCACCGGCCTGCGCCGGGTCGGCCAGCACCTGACCGGCGTGCACACCACGCTCTCCCAGATCTCCGCCAACGAGGGCCAGTGGACGGGTGAGGCCGCCAAGAAGTTCGCCGAGCAGTTCGGCAAGCTCCCCGGCTACCTCCAGGACGCCGCCGACTCGATCACCTCGGCCTACACGGCGCTCGACGTCTGGTACAAGGCGCTGACCGAACACCAGCCCAAGGCCGCCGAGTTGGCCGCCTCCGCGGTCGCCGCCAAGAAGAGGAAGGACGAGGCGGACAAGGCCCACAGCGCCGCGGCCGCCGCCCCCGACCTCCGACTGGCCGGCCGCTCCTACCCCGACGACGCCGGCCTCGCCGCCGCCGAGCAGCGCTACAACACGGCGAAGAACCACCTGGACTCCGCCGCCTCCCTGCTCACCAGCGCCTCCAACGAGCTGGCCGGCCTCCGGAAGCAGGCCCACGAGCTCGCCGGGACCCACAGGTCGGACGCCCGGAAGACGGCCGAGGCCGTCCGCAAGGCCGCCGACAGCAAGGCCCCGCCGGAGCCGGGCATGCTCAGCAAGATCGGCAACTGGTTCAAGAACCACGGCGGCGACCTGCTGACGGTGGCATCCGGCATCTGCGGCGTCGCGGCCATCTTCTGCCCCGCGTTCGCCCTGCCCGCCATCCTGCTGAGCGTCGGCGCGGCGGGCCTGCACGCCAAGCAGTACGGCATCAAGGGACTGATACCGACCAGCATGGCGAACCTCGGCAACGACCTCACCCTGGCCGGCGACCTCCTCGGGGCCCTCCCCGGAGGCGCCCTCCTCAAGGGCGGGGTCACCGCGTTCAGGGGCGCCCGCGCCGCCGAAGGCGGGGCCAAGGCCGTGAGCGCCGGGGCCAAGGAGATCCGCGTCGCCGCCCGGGCGATGGATCCGGCCAACCCGGTCTTCACCACGGCGATCGAGAAGCCCGCCATGAAGCTCGGGCTCTCCAAGGCCGCCGCGATGAACGTCTCCGACGGCGTGCAGGCGGCCGGCGGGGTCGCGCTGACCGCCCCCACCGCCGCCGGCCTCTTCACCGACGACCCGAGCCCGGGCCTGAGCGCCGCGGTCAACTACACCACCGGCGGCGGCACCGCGCTCAACGGTGCCGGCGGCGCCATCGGCGGCAGCGGCAAGGGCCGGATCCTGCCCGCGCTGCTCGGCGGCGGCAGCGCGATCGTCACCGGTGTCTGGGGAGTGGGACATGACTGACACGACCGCGCCGTCCTTCTGGCTCTCCCTGCCCGAGGGGTTCACGGACATCGACCTGTCCGAGGACCCGGGCGACCGGATGAGCCGGATCGTGGACGGGCTCGACGGACTCACCGACGCCGGTCCGGAGCAGAAGCTCGGCATCGCCGTCTCCGCCGAACTCGCCCTCCAGGCGCAGCTGCGCGAGGGGGCCGTGCACGTCTCCAACTGCCTGGTGCAGACCGAGGAGGGCGAGATCGTCCAGGGCGTGTTCAGCCTGTACCTGCGCGAGCAGGAGCAGGGCGTCCCGGGCGGCTACCCCCAGCGCGTCGCCCGGGAGCTCGCGACCGCCTGGCCGGACGCCGACGTCGAGGTCCTCGACTTCCCGCTCGGCCGGGCCGCCGTGACCGTCCGCGACCTGGCCGTACCCGTGTCCGGGACGGCCTACGGCCTGCCGGGATCGGGCGTCACCACCGTCCGGCAGCTGGAGGCCCTGTTCGCGCACCCGTGGAGCCCCCACGTGCTCGCCGTCGTCTTCTCCACCCGGCACCTGGACTACTGGGACGGCTGGTCGGTCCTGGTGGGAGCCGCCATCAGCGGGATCTCCTTCCACCCCCCGCTGAACGAGACATCGAACGCCCTGCCGCCCGAGCGGCAGGACAACATCCGGAAGGCCTTCGGGTGACGATCGCCCAGCCCGACCAGGGCATCCAGAGCGGGTCCCGCCGACTCGGCGGGGCCCTGTCCCTCATCGCCGTCACCACGGCGGTGCTCGTCGGCGTCATCGCGCTGGACGTCTACGTCAACTCGTTCCTCGCCGCGGTGGTGGGGCTCGCCCACCCCCTGGTCGTGCTGTACGCGTTCGCCGTGCGCCGCGACGCCGACAGCAACCCCCGGTTCCAGAAGAACATGGTCGCCTGGGGCCTGGGCATCTCCGCCGTCGGCTTCGTCGCGTACCTGGCCGGCACCGAGGCCTGGACGAACCTGATCCTGGGTTCGGGGCGGACCGTGCGGGCCGTGGTCGTCGACGAGAAGGTCACCGACGCGCTCCACGGCACCGGGCGGGCGTACAGCCTGGCCTCCACGGAGCTGAACGACGACGTGCCGGGCGGCCCGCTCACGGAGAACTCCCCGCGGTTCGAGCGCGGCCAGGTGATCACCGTCCGGATGGACCCGGCCGGGCGGGTCGCCCCCAAGCTCCCCGGCGAGGCCGACTCCTCCGCCTACCTGCTGGCGTTCCTCGGCTGCAACGTCCTGATCGACGGCACCGTGCTCTGGTCGGTGCGCCGGCCGAAGGAGTCGTCCGCCTGAGCCGTCCGTCTCCCGCCCCGGGCATCCGGGGCGGGAGACGGACGGTCAGCCCAGCAGGGCGGGCAGTTCGGCGATCGAGCCGAGGACGTGGGTGGCGCCGTCGGCCCGCAGGCGGGCCTCGTCGTGGGCGCCGGTGAGGACGCCGGCGACGATCGAGGCGCCGGCCCGGGTGCCGGTCAGCATGTCGTAGCCGGTGTCACCGGCCACGGCGATCTGGCGGACCGAGTCGGTGCCGGTGCGCAGCAGGGCGGTGAGCACCATGTCGGGGTACGGGCGGCCGCGCCCGGCCTCGGCGGGGCAGAGGGTCAGGTCGGCGACGGACTGCCAGCCGAGGGCGTCCAGGATGCGGTCCTGGGTGGTCCGGGAGAAGCCGGTGGTGAGGACCACCGTGCGGCCCTGGCCGCGCAGTTCGGCGATCGCCTCGGCGGCGCCGGGCAGGGCGGCGCAGTGGCCGGCGCCGACCAGGTCGTCGTAGGCGGCCTCGAAGGCGGCGTTGGCCAGCTGGGCCTTCTCCTCCTCGCCGAACAGGTGCCGGAAGACGGAGATCTTGGACTCGCCCATGGTGGCCCGGACGTGGGCCAGCATCGGGTCGAACTCCGGGCTGCCGGCCTCGACGCCGAGCTTCGCGGCGGCCGCGGTGAAGGCCTGCTCGACCAGGCCGTCGTCGGCCACGGTGGTGCCGGCCATGTCCAGCACGACCAGGCGGATGTCGTTCGTCATGACAACGTTCCTTACAGGTTGGCGAGTTCGGCGGTGGTCTCGGCGATGGCGGGCGAGCAGGTCATGCCGCGGCCGCCGGGGCCGGTGACCAGCCAGACGCCGTCGCGCACGCGCTCGCGGTGGACGACCCGGGTGGAGTCGACGCACTGCGCGTACACCCCGGCCCAGCGGCGGCGGATCCGCGGCATCGGGCGGCCGAGCAGTTCCTCGACGACGCCCACGAGGTGGTCGTACGGGTCCTCGACCACGTCGAAGCCGAACGGCTGGTCGTACTCGTGGGTGTCGCCGATGGTCAGGCCGCCGTCACGGCGCTGGACCATCAGCAGCTGCATCTTGTGCTCGGCGGCGACCGGCGGCTGCGGCTGGGTCTCGCGCAGCCGGTCCAGGGCGGTGCCGGCGAAGGCGGGGTAGTAGCGGAAGCTGTCGCTGTCGGCGACGGAGGTGGTCAGGGCCTCGCCGAGCGGGTCGGTCTGCATCATCTGGAGCCGCACCCGGCGGACCGGCAGGGCGGGGGCGAGCTCGCGGACCAGGCCGCCGAGCCAGGCGCCGGTGCAGAGGATCACCAGGTCCCCGGTGTGGACGTCGCCGTGGTCGTCGCGGACGGCGTTCTCGCCGACGACCTCGCGCACCTCGCGCCCGGGCAGGAAGGTGTACCGGCCGGTGGACTCCAGGTGCGCGCGCAGCGCGGGCTGGGCGGTGCGGGGTTCGACGGCGGCGTCGCGCTCGCACCACAGGGCGCCGAGCAGCTTGCCGCGCAGGGCCGGGTTGACGGCGCGGGTCTCCGCCGGGTCGAGCAGCCGGTAGCCGCGGGAGGCGGCGTCCGGCAGGGTCAGCGCCTGCTCGGCGACGGCGAGTTCGGCCTCGGTGCGGATCGCGGTGAGCGATCCGTTGGCGCGGAAGCCGAGGTCCGGGACGCGGGAGCCGATGGACTCCCACAGCTCGCGGGCCCGCAGCGCGGTGTCCAGTTCCTCGCCCTGCGCCCGGCCGCTGACCCAGACCAGGCCGAAGTTGCGCACCGAGGCGCCGCGGGCCTCCGCCTCGCGCTCCAGGTGGACGACCTCGTGACCGCGCTCGACGGCCTGCCAGGCGTGCATGGTGCCGAGCACGCCTGCTCCTACGACGATGACTCTCATGCGTCCAGGCTGATGCGCCCAGGTGTCCGAGGGGCGTACGAGGTCCGTCCCGAAGATGAACCACCTGGGAAGTTGTACAGACAACCCACTCCGTGGGCCTCGACGGCTACGACCGCACCACCCGCGCTCGCAGGTAGTTGCGCCGCCCGAAGTTCGGCTCGTCCACCGCCGTCAGCTCCTCCACCTGGAAGCGGTACAGCGCCGCCGCCCCGCCGCCGGTGAGGAACTGCCGCCGGGTCTCCCCGTCCTGCGCGAAGGCCGGGTAGCGCCCCTGGTAGGCGGCCAGCGCCGCCTCGGCCTGCCGCCCCCAGGCCTCGCTCGCGCTGCCGGACAGCTGGAGGCCGCGCAGCTGCTCGCCGAACACCGGCGGCGGCAGGAAGACGGTGGCGGCGGCCCGGGCCTCCTCCGCCAGGTGGTGGCTGTGCCGGGTGGACCGCTCGCTGACGAAGTAGAGGACGAGGTCGTCGTCGTGGGCGAAGAAGGCCAGATTGGCGTGCGGGCCGTGCTCGTGGCCCGCGGTGGCGAGGGTGAGCACCATGGCCTCGGCGAGCAGCCCCTCCACGCCCTTGTGCAGCAGGTCGCCCGGCCAGTCCCCCTGCGTGATGTCGAGTCGGTACGGCATTCGGCACTCCCTCCACTGGCACGCCCGGCGCCCGCGCGCCCGAGCACGACTGAGCCGGGCGGGCGCCTCCCGGAGGAGGCTCCACGCCCGGCTCACATGCTCCACCCGTCGTCCGAAACCGGACAAGGGGCGGGGCGGACAGGACTGGGGAGCGCCTTGGCCGCGAAACCGCGCAAACGGGGACCGGCCGCGGGCCGGCCGGGGTCAGTGCCCCTGCGCCCGGTACGCCGAATGGCCGTGGTTCACCAGCGGCTGCGGCCGCCCGGGCCCGAGCAGCGGCCGCAGCGTGCTCGCCCGCATCCGGTCCACCAGCGGACCGCAGCGCCCGGCGAGCGGCGCCAGCACCACCGCGACCAGCAGCCCGACCAGCGCGCCGACCGCCACGTCGTGCGGGTAGTGCACGCCGACCCAGACCCGGGAGGCGGCCATCAGCACCGCGAACAGGCCGGCCACCCAGCCGAGCCGCCGGTCGACGAACCAGAGCGCGGCAGCGGCGGCGAAGGCGATCACCGAGTGGTTGCTCGGGAAGGACCAGTCCCCGGTGCCCGGGCAGGTCTCCAGTGCGACGCTGCCGGGGATCTGCGCGCACGGCCGGATCTCCTCGACCATGCCCTTGAACACCGAGTTGACGGCGTACGCGACGACCACGATCACCGGCGAGGCGAGCACCCGGGCCATCACGGCCGAGTCCGCGCCGCGCGCCCGCCACCAGGCATAGAGCATGAAGACCGCGAACAGCCCGAGGCCGAGCGCCGACCAGACCTTGATCAGCTCGTCCAGCCAGTGCGGCGCCGACTGCGCCCAGCCGTTGACGCGGGTGTACAGGCCGCCGTCGATTCCGCTGCCGTCGTACACGGCGAGTGCCCGTGAGGCAGTCACATGTCACCTCCGTGACGTCGCGCCTTACGGGCACGGAACAGTTCGAGAACAATGGGGAGCACGGAGACAACTACTACCAGACCGATGATCGGCAGCAGATATCGGTCGATGCCGGGGATCGACGATCCGAGCCCGTACCCGGCGAACACCACGCCGACCGTCCAGACCACGCCTCCGGCCACCTGCCACAGGGTGAACGAGCGGACCGGCACTTCGAGTACGCCGCAGAGCGGATTCAGCACCGTTCGGACCACCGGGATGAACCGGGCGAGCACGATCGCCTTGCCGTGGCCGTACCTGGCGAGCAGTTCCTCGGCCCGCGCCACGCCCTCCAGCAGGCTCTTGCGCCTGGTCCGGGCGAGCAGCGCCCGGCCGCCGCGCCGGCCGATCAGGTAGCCGACCTGGGCCCCGCCGATCGCGCCGACCAGGGCGGCGGGCAGCACCTGCCACAGCTCCAGCTGCGGCCCCTTGGTGGCGCCGGGCACGCAGAGCAGGCCGGCGGTGAACAGCAGCGAGTCGCCGGGCAGGAAGAAGCCCACCAGCAGTCCGGTCTCGGCGAACAGCACCGCGGCGATGCCGAGCGCGCCGAACGCGGCGAGCAGCGAGGACGCGTCCAGCGGGTTCACCGCGAGGTGAGCGGCCGGATCCGCGAGGAACTGGAGCAAGGGCGACGGACCTCCCGTACGTTGGAGGGCGGTTCGCACCGGAACCCGCCCGACCGTCTACAGTGACGTAGACGGTCTACATGACTGTAGACGAAACTTGGAGGAAGCGCCGCCATGCCCGACGTACCGTCCGCCCGCCGGCCCGCCGGGGAGCTGGAGGCCGAGGTGCTGGCCGCCCTCTGGTCCGCCCGGCAGCCGATGACGCCGCAGGACGTCCAGGCCGCGCTCGGCGGGGACCTCGCCCGCACCACCATCGCGACGATCCTGGCCCGGCTGTTCGACAAGGGGACGGTCGAGCGCACCCGGGCCGGCCGGGCCTACGCCTACACCCCGACCGTCCACGACACCGCGGGGCTCGCCGCCCGCCGGATGCACACCGAGCTCGGCCGCGAGGCCGACCGCTCCACCGTGCTGGCCCGCTTCGTCTCCGACCTCTCCGCCGAGGACGAGCAGCTGCTGCGCGACCTCCTCGGCGACGGCGCCCCGGACGCGGACCCGACCGGGCGGGACCTACCGGGAGCGGCCGGCCGATGATGCTCGCCGTCTGGGTCCCCCTGCTGCTGCCCTTCCTCGCCGCCCCGCTGGCCCGCCGCCTCGCCGAGGCGCTGCCGCCGCGGGCCGCCGCCTGGATGCTGGCCGGCAGCTCCGCCGTCCTGGCCGGCGGCACCGTCTGCTCGCTCGGCCTGCTGGCCACCGCCGGCCTGCTCCAGCTCCCGCCGGTCGCCGCCCTCGGCCACCTCTCGCTGCCCTGGCTCACCTCGGCCGCGCCCGACGCGCCGTTCGCGGCCTCGCTGGCGGCCCTCGCACTCCTCGCGCTCATCGCGCTGGCGGTGCACACCGCCGGCCGGCGGCTGCGGGAGCTGCGCACCGCCCGGGCCGCGCTCCCGGGCCACGGACACCACGCGGAGCCCTCCCCCGGTCTCGCCGACGGCCACCCCGCCGACCGGCCGGGCGCCCGCCGACCGGGCCGCGCCCCCTCCTCTGCCCAGCATCCGGACATGCGCCCCCCGAGCGCCTCCGTGCGCCGGTCACGCCCCTCGGCCTGGCCGACCGCCCTCCTCCGGCGCGTCGGCCTGCTGCGGCCCGCCACCCTGCTGCGGCCCGCGGACCACCCGCTCACCGTCCTGGACGACGAGTGCGCCGACGCCTTCGCCCTGCCCGGCCGCCTGGGCCGCCCCGGCCGACCGGGCGAGCCCGGCCGGATCGTGGTCACCTCCGGCATGCTGCGCGCCCTCAGCGGCCCCGAACGCTCCGCCCTGCTCGCCCACGAACGGGCCCACCTGGCCGCCCGCCACCACCTCTTCCTCGCCCTCGCCGAACACGCCGCCCACGTCCACCCGGCCCTCCGCCCGCTGCGCACCCCCCTCGGGTACCACCTGGAGCGCTGGGCCGACGAGGTCGCCGCGGCCCGGGTCGGCGACCGCGCCGTCACCGCCCGCGCCGTCGGCCGGGCCGCCCTGGCCGCGAGCCGTTCCCCCTGGCCGGTGGCCGGCTTCTGGTCGCTGAGCTGGACCTCGTCCAGCTTCAGCGGCAGCAGCCGCGCCTCGATCGCGTTCTGCGTCAGCATGGACACGAACTCG
>NZ_JBEZUT010000160.1:0-19650 GCF_040636595.1 Kitasatospora sp. NPDC036755 | reverse complement strand
AGCCCCTCGCGGAAGCCGTTGGGCAGGATCGCGTCCCGGTACGTCCGGGTCTCCCGGACGTCGAACGGCACGTCCATGAAGCGCACGGGGGCACCATCCGGGGCCGGCACCGAGGCCGGGTCGGTCGACGCTCCGGCCGAGGGCGCCGCGGTCGGGGCCTGGCCCGGCACGCCGGACGGGCCCGGCGGCGGCTCGGGCAGCTCGCTCCTGGGCACCGGCGTCTCGACCGGTGCGACGTCCGGCACCACGGCCGGTGCGGTGCCGCAGGGCTTGCCCGCCGTGGACTCGGCGACCGCCGGGTTGGGCGTGTAGGCGGCGGCCATCAACAGCGCGGTCGGCACCGCCGCCATCGCCAGGGCCCGGCCTCTCAGCCGGACCCGTACGGGCGTGCGCGGGGCCGCGTGCCGGCCGGAGCGCTGCGCGGGAACGGACGTACCGTCGGCTTGCTCGGCCGGCCCGGTCACCGCGCCTCCTCCTGGTCCACGGCGCCGGTCTGCTTCGGGAGGACGGCTCCGGCCTCCGGTCGCGGCGGCGCGCCCCGGGCGGGCAGCTCGGCGGCGTCCTCCGGGGCGGTGGCGGCGCTCCGGGCCGCCACCGCCGTGGAGTCCGCGACGGCGGCGGAGTCCGCGACGGCCGCGACCGGGGTGTCCACGGCGCCCCTGGCCCAGCGCCGGCGCGCGCTGTCGGCCGCGGGCGTGCCCGCCGGCTCCGCCGACGGCTCGGGCAGCGGCGCCCAGGAGACCAGCAGCCCGCCGCCGATCAGACCGGGCAGCAGGGCGAGGCCGAACCCGGCCAGGTTGGACATCGGGATCGAGACCAGCGTCAGCAGGATGGTCGCGATGCCCGCGAAGACCCGGACGGCCTGCTGGAACCAGCCGGCGATGCCGAGGGCGATCAGCAGGACGCCGATGAGCAGCGAACCGGCACCCGCCGTGGTCGACATCGCGATCGTCACGCTGCCGAGCGCCAGGTGCGCGTAGGGGAAGTAGAGGATCGGGACGCCGGCGAGCATGGCCAGCAGGCCGCCCCAGAAGGGCCTGGTGCGACGGAACGTGCGGAAGCCCCGCCAGAACGATCCGAACGGATTCTGGCGGCCGGTCCGGGTTTCGACCGTTGCGCTGGACATGGTGCAGCTCCTCGGCATCGCTACGAGGGGAAAACGACTGGCGCCGGACCGGGAACGACGGCATCCGCCGTCCCCGGCCCGCGAAAGACCCGACTGTCGGACGTACCCGCCGGCACGCCCTCAGGCAGGGCTCAGTAGCACTCGTTGCCCGGGCCGTCGCCGCGCTTGAGCGACAGGCTCAGACCGTTGAGCACGAACTTCCCGGCCGAGGTGGCGCGGGCGGTCTGCTCGACGTTGTCCAGCGAGGCCGACTTGGCGGCCTGGGCGAAACCGGTGGCACCGGTCGGCAGGCCCTTGCCGCCGCCCGCGGCGGAGACACCCGGGTGGGGCGTCCAGCCCTGGGTGGCCGTGCCGGGGAGGGTGGAGGCGTCCTGGCCGATGTTGATCTGGTTGAAGGTCGCGTCGGCCTTCAGTTCCTCCATGTCGATCAGCAGGTTGTCGGCGTGCACGGGCTTGCCGTTGCCGCCGGCGTTCAGCTGGAGGGTGATCTTGCCCAGGCCGAACCCGGTCAGGTCGGTGACCACGGACTGGCACATGTTGGTGATGTCGGCGGAGTCGAACGCCGACACGGCGACCGGGTGCGGCGCGCCGTTGGCCTCGATGTCGACGGTGCCGAACTGCGAGAAGTTCGTGCCCTCCAGGTGCGTGGCCTTCACCTTGAACTGCTGGCCGGAAATGCTGAACGAGGCGGCGAGCGCGCTGTTGGCGATGGAGACGCCGACCATCGCGGTGGCCGCGACGCTCGGCACCATCACCAGGGCGAAGCGCTTCCAGCGGGTCTTGCCGTAGGTCCTGGACATGCGAGTCCTCCTTCTAGGACGTACATCTCCGGCTCCCCGGCGGCGCGTCCCGCGCCGGTGGGGGCCTGGGATGGGAGAGAGCTACGTCCTCGGTAGCGGAGAGCGCCTTGGGCGTCGTCGGACGCGGGAACGGCCTGCACACGGCGGGCCTCCCGTCCAAGCACCGGCCGACCTTGCGGGGCGGCGGGCAGGACCGACGACATCGGCGATCACCCCCGAGCGACAACCAGCGACCGCGCAGGGCCGCGCGGCCGGTCGAAGGACAGGAACCGCCGTGGGACCGCGGATACCCCCCTGCCCTCCCTCCCGCCGGCCGGGGCCGACGGATCACCCGGTGGGGATCCCGCGCTCCGCGTGGCCGACCGGGGTCGGGGTGGTGGAGCCCGGGACCGGGCGTGGCCGATCGTGCTTGAATCCCGGGCGAAGCACAAGAGGTTCCTTACTGACGGGTAATGCAACACCGGGTGACGTTGATCATGAAATCCGGGCCGGTTGCACCGTGCGTGACGCCTTGAAGGAAACGTGAGGGCGAAATCCCCCGGAAACAGAAGCGAAACACCCGCGGGTGGTCACACATGGTGACCACCCGCGGGTGAAATCAAGATTTGGTAAACCTCTGTCCGGTTGACCGGATTGTCGCCAAATCACCAGGCGACACCGCAGGTCATCCGCCGTGCCAGCCGATGGGCCCGAGCCGGGTCCGAGCAGGGCCGGAACCGGGCCCCGAACCGGTCCTGACGGCGGCTCAGAACAGCACGCGCGCCAGCGCCGTACGGGCCGCGACGACCCGCGGGTCCTCCGGGCCGATGACCTCGAACAGCTCCAGCAGGCGCAGCCGGGCGGTGTCCCGGTCCTCGCCGGCCGTCCGTCCGACGGTGGCCACCAGGCGCCCGAAGGCGTCCTCGACGTGACCGCCGACCACGTCCAGGTCGGCCGCCCTGAGCTGGGCCTCGACGTCCTTCGGGTCGGCCGCGGCCGCCGCCCGGACGGCCTGGAGGTCCAGACCCTCGATCCGCTGCAGCAGCTCGGCCTGGGCCAGGGCCAGCTTGGCCTCGGTGTTGCCCGGCTGCTCGGCCAGCACGTTCCGGTACGCCCGGATGGCACCGCCGAGGTCACCGGCGTCCAGCGCGTCGTGCGCGGCGGACAGCGCCGGGTCCTCGGGGCGCTGCGGGGCGGCGGCCTCGGCCTCGCCCGGGACGCCCGCGCCCGCACCGCCGACCACGCCGAAGCGCTGCTCGGCGACGAGGATCAGCTGGTCCAGGATCTTGCGGACGTTGGCGGCGCTCTCCGCCCCCTGGAACAGCGGCACCAGCTGGCCGGCCACCACGGCCATCACGGCCGGGATGCCCTGGATGCCGAACTGCTGGGAGATCAACGGGTTGGCGTCCACGTCGATCTTGGCGAGCACGAAGCGGCCGGCGTACTCCTCGGCCAGGCCCTCCAGGACCGGGCTCAGCTGCTTGCAGGGCCCGCACCACTCGGCCCAGAAGTCGATGACGACCGGCACCTCGGTGGAGCGCTGGACGACCTCGGCCTCGAAGGTGTCCTCGGTGACGTCGATGACGAGCTGATAGCCGGGCTGGGCGACGGCAGACCCGTCCGATTCGGCGGTGGCCGCCTGGCGGGCCCGCTCGGCCCTGGCCTGCTCGGCCTTCTGGGCGGCTTCGCCGGCCGCCTTCACTGCGGCGAGGTCGACCGCACCGCGGAGGGCGGAGCTGTTGAGACGCGAATTCCGTGGCTGCATGGCACCATCCTCCCCCGTCCGCGCTGCTCGCGGGCACCAACCTCCGGAAAGTCGCCCCGCGCGGGCCGCGCGGCGCGGGTTCCCGGGCGCGATGCCCCTCCCCCGGTAGCCTGGACCGTTCGGCGCGGATCCCCACCCGCGCCCGCGCCGCCCCGTCCCACGGGATGCGGCGCCTGGTTGTCACTGCTTTCGCTACGAGTCGTAGCGTAACTGGAGCCGGTGCCCCGCCCGCAAGCCCCACCGGCGGTTCGGCGACGTGACCTGCCCCACTTTCCCGGGGTGCCCCGCTGCCCGAACGGGCGAACAGTCGCTACCGTTACCAGCCCCGCCCAAGTTACTTACCAGTAAAGCGCAAGGAGGCCCGGTGCCGGCCGCCCAGCCCCCAGCGAGCCCGGACAGCCCGGAGAGCACGCAGAGCACGGGCCGGGCGTGCCCCGACCCGGTCGGCGCGGCCCCGGAGCCCGCCGGCACCGTCCGCGCCAAGGGCCGCCCGCGCAGCGCCGCCGCCGACCGCGCCATCCTCGACGCCACCCGCGAGACGCTGGCCGAACTCGGCTGGGGCGGACTGACCATGGGCCACGTGGCGAGCCGCGCCGGGGTCGCCAAGACCACCCTCTACCGCCGCTGGCCGTCCAAGAACGAGCTCGTGGTGGACGCCGTCGCCAGCCTCTTCGACGAGCTGGTGATGCCCGACCTCGGCAGCCTGCGGGCCGACATCGAGGCCGTGGTGGCCCAGTTCGCCGACCTGCTGGCCCGCCCGGAGACCCAGGCCGCGCTGCTCGCGCTGTTCGCCGAGGGCACCCGCGACCGGCAACTGCGGCGCCGGATCCGCGAGTCCATCGTGGACCCGCAGAAGCGGCTGGTCCGCCAGGGCCGGGCGGCCGCCCAGGCCCGCGGCGAACTGGAGGCGGACGGCGACGCCGCGGCGGCCGACGAGGAGGTCGACATCATCTTCGACACCATCGCCGGCACCGTCGAACACCGCGTCCTGGTCAGCGGCGAGCCGATCACCCCGGAGTGGACCCGCCGCTTCACCGACCTGCTGCTCGGCCCCTTCCTCACCGGCTGAGGACACCGCCCTCGAAGCCGCCGAGCCCGGCCTCCGGGGCGGCGTCGGACGCGGCGCCGCGCCGTGCAGGGCGGCGTCCAGGGCGTCCGGACACGACGGGGCCGCCGTACGGGATTCCGTACGGCGGCCCCGCCCAGGTCACGGCCTCAGAACGCCGCGTTCTCCCGGTACGTCCCCCACTCCTCGCGCAGCGCGTTGCAGATCTCACCCAGCGTCGCCTCGGCGCGCACCGCGTCCAGCATCGGCGGGATCATCGACGCGCCCGAGCGCGCCGCCGCCAGCATGGCGTCCAGCCCGGCCCGGACGGCCGCCTCGTCCCGGGCCTCCTTGCGCTCCCGCAGCACCCGGACCTGCTCGCGCTCGACCTCGTGGCTGACCCGCAGGATCTCCAGCTCAGGGGTGACGCTGCGCGGGTGGCAGTTGACGCCGACCACGCGCTTGTCGCCCTTCTCCACCGACTGCTGGTACTGGAAGGCCGCCTCGGCGATCTCCCCGGTGAACCAGCCCTCCTCGATGCCGCGCAGGATGCCGGAGGTGATCGGGCCGATCTCGTGGTCCTCGCGGCCCTTGTCCAGGATCCGCTGGAAGATCGCCTCGGCCTGCTGCTCGATCCGGTCGGTCAGCGCCTCGACGTACCAGGAACCGCCCAGCGGGTCGGCGACGTTGGCGACGCCGGTCTCCTCCATCAGCACCTGCTGGGTGCGCAGGGCGATCTCGGCGGCCTGCTCCGAGGGCAGCGCCAGGGTCTCGTCCAGGGCGTTGGTGTGCAGCGAGTTGGTGCCGCCGAGCACCGCGGCCAGCGCCTCGACGGCGGTGCGGACCACGTTGTTGTACGGCTGCTGGGCGGTCAGCGAGACGCCGGCCGTCTGGGTGTGGAAGCGCAGCCACTGCGCCTTGTCGGTCTTGGCGCCGAAGCGGTCGCGCATCCAGCGGGCCCAGATCCGGCGCGCGGCGCGGAACTTGGCGATCTCCTCGAAGAAGTCCAGGTGCGCGTCGAAGAAGAAGGACAGGCCGGGCGCGAAGACGTCCACGTCCAGGCCGCGGGACAGGCCCAGCTCGACGTAGCCGAAGCCGTCCGCGAGGGTGTACGCCAGCTCCTGCGCGGCCGTCGCCCCGGCCTCGCGGATGTGGTAGCCGGAGACCGACAGCGGCTTGTACGCGGGGATGCCCTCGGCGCAGTAGGCCATCAGGTCGCCGATCAGGCGCAGGTGCGGCTCGGGGGCGAAGAGCCACTCCTTCTGCGCGATGTACTCCTTGAAGATGTCCGTCTGCAGGGTGCCGTTGAGCACGGCCGGGTCCACGCCCTGGCGCTCGGCGGCGACCAGGTACATGCAGAAGACCGGCACGGCCGGGCCGCTGATCGTCATCGAGGTGGTGACCTCGCCGAGCGGGATGCCCTTGAACAGCACCTCCATGTCGGCGGCCGAGTCGATGGCCACGCCGCAGTGGCCGACCTCGCCGAGCGACTTGGCGTCGTCCGAGTCGTAGCCCATCAGGGTCGGCATGTCGAAGGCGACCGAGAGGCCGCCGCCGCCCGAGTCCAGGATCATCCGGTAGCGCTCGTTGGTCTGCTGGGCGTTGCCGAAGCCGGCGAACTGGCGGATGGTCCAGTTGCGGCCCCGGTAGCCGGTCGGGTGCAGGCCGCGGGTGTACGGGTACTCGCCCGGCCAGCCGATCCGCTCGAACCCCTCGTAGGCCTGCCCGGCGGGCGGGCCGTAGACCGGCTCGACCTCGTCGCCGGAGAGGGTGGTGAAGTCCGCGTCGCGCTTGCGGGCCTTGTCGTAGCGCTGCTGCCAGCGCTGCCGGCCGCGCTCGATCTCCTCGGCGTCCATGACCCCGAACTCCGCTCCGTACGGCCGCCACGGCGACGGGGCGGCACAGCTAGTAGGACGTCCTAACAATTTACTCGGACGTCCTAGCAGTTGTCGACGGATGCCGCGCGGCACTTGCGGGAATCACCGGCGGACGCCCGGCGATCACCGCCCGGGCCACTCGTCGGGACGCGCCCTCGGCGCGGGTCGGCGGACGCCGGCGCGAACGCCGAGAGCGCCCCTCCCCGTGCGGGGAGGGGCGCTCTCGGAAGGCGCGGACGGCGGGGCTCAGACCCCGGCCGGCTGGCGGGCGCCGCCGCCCGCCGGGAGCTTCTCGGCGGCCTCGCGGGCCACCTTGCGCTCGAAGACGAAGGAGAGGAAGGGGATGCAGCCCGCCGCCAGGGTGAGCACCAGCCGGCCCATCGGCCACTTGAGCTTCTGCCCGAGCATGAAGGTCACCACGAAGTACCCGATGTAGAGGTAGCCGTGCAGCATCGCGACGTAGGTGGTCACGTCCTGGGCGGCGTCGAAGCCGTACTTCGCGACCATGAAGCCGCAGAACACCAGCAGTGCCACACCGGTCGCGATCGCCAGGGCCCGGTACCAGCCCAGCAGGGGGGTCGCCTTCATGATCTTCCTCGCCTCGCTCGGCAGTATCGGCCGGTACGCCCGGATCCGCGCACCGCTCACACGAGGGTAGCCGCCTTCACGCCCTCCCCCTCGCAGCCCCCTCCGCCGTCCGGCGGCCCGGTCGTCCGGAGTTCCGGCCGCTCCGGCTACTCGGCGAAGTCCCCGGCGGCCACCCGCAGCGGCCGGAGCAGGTCGAACACCTGGCGGCACTGGTCGGCGTCGTACTCCTCCAGCCCGAACTCCATCGCCATCAGCTCCCGGGTCGCCTCCTCGACCACCTCGCGGCCGCGCCCGGTGATCGCGGCCAGCACGCCGCGGCCGTCCAGCGGGTTGGGGCGGCGGGCGACCAGACCGGCCCGCTCCAGGCGGTCGACGGTGTTGGTGACGCTGGTCGGGTGGACCATGAGCCGCTCGCCGATCTTGGAGAGCGAGAGCTCGCCGGTGCGGCTGAAGGTCAGCAGCACCAGTGCCTCGTAGCGGGCGAAGGTCAGCCCGTACGGCTTGAGCACCGCGTCCACCCGGGAGAGCAGGATCTGGTGGGCGCGCATGACCGAGGTGATCGCCGCCATCGAGGGGACTGCGCCCCAACGGCGGGTCCACAGCTCGTCGGCGCGGGCGATCGGGTCGAAGTCGAGAGCGAGGGGCTTGGCCACCTCCTTACCGTACCGGCGGAAGGGACGCGTGCTACCAGTCGTCCTGATGGTGGACAAGCGCAACACGTGGCGGGAACCCGCCAATCGGACGGCCAGGTCCATACCAGGACATTGCGTCGGTGTGAACGCGCGGCAACGGGCGCCCGCCGCAACGGGGTTGGCCCCGGAGCGGCCGGCCGCCGCACCAGCAGGCCTCGGTTCGGGCGGTAACCCATTGCACGTTCGGGCGATTCATCCCTTTTGTCCGTCCGTTCACAATTCCTCACCCTGGCGGGACTTGGCCAATCCATGAGCAAGACCTGTCATTTGAATTGCTTGATTGTCATGCTTTCGGCCAACCCCGTTCGGCAGCCACCAACCCCCACCCACCGGTGGCGAAGCCGCTCCGACCGGACGGGACCTGCACGTCAGCGCCCGTTCCGCCCCGCAGGTGCCGATCCCGGCCCCCGGGACGCGGCGCGACCGCGCCTGCTCGCGGTTTCCCGGAAGGACTCGTTCGTGAAGCGAAAGCTCGCCGCAGTCGCCGTACTCTCCGCCACCGCCCTGCTCACCGGTGTCGTCCAGGCGGGCACCGCCGCCATCGCGGACCCCGCCCCGCACTCCCAGGCCGGGCAGCAGCGCGCCGACCTGATCGCCCTGGCCAACGGCCAGGCCGGCAAGGTCGCGCACGCCCTGGCCCTGGGCGGCCAGGAGCAACTGGTGGCCAAGGACGCGGTGGTGGACTCCGACGGCACCCGCCACCTGCGCTACGAGCGCACCTTCGCCGGCCTCCCGGTCCTGGGCGGCGACCTCGTGGTGCACCAGAAGGCCGACGGCGCGACCACCTCGGTGGACAAGGCCACCGGTGCGACCCTCGCCCTGCCGAGCCTCACCCCGCAGATCCCCGCCGACAAGGCCGCCGACCAGGCCACCGGCGCCGTGCAGGCCACCGTGGGCATCGCCGCCGACGAGGACGAGTCCCCGCTGACCGCCGTGCACCAGACCGGCAAGGCCGAGCTGGTCGTGTGGGCCGCCGACGGCAACCCCCGCCTGGCGTACCGCACCACGGTCGAGGGCGAGCGCGCCGACGGCACCCCGAGCCGCCAGCTGCTGGTCACCGACGCGGCGAGCGGCGAGGTGCTCTCCAGCCACGAGCAGGTCCGGACCGCCGCCGGCACCGGCAAGGGCGTCTTCGTCGGCTCCGTCCCGCTGACCACCACCCAGAGCGGTTCGAGCTACCAGCTCAAGGACGCCACCCGCGGCGGCCAGGCCACGTACACGCTGAAGGGCAAGACCTCCGGCTCGGGCACCCTGGTCGCCAACACGACCAACAGCTTCGGCAACGGCCTGTCCTCCAACAGCGAGTCCGCCGCGGTGGACGCCCAGTACGGCGCGGCGGTCACCTGGGACTTCTACAAGAACACCTTCGGCCGCAACGGCATCAAGAACAACGGCGTCGGCGCCACCAGCCGGGTCCACTACGGCTCCAACTACGTGAACGCGTTCTGGGACGACTCCTGCTTCTGCATGACGTACGGCGACGGCAGCGGCAACACCCACCCGCTCACCGAACTCGACGTGGCCGGCCACGAGATGAGCCACGGCGTCACCTCCGCCACCGCCAACCTCAACTACTCGGGTGAGTCCGGCGGCCTCAACGAGGCCACCTCGGACATCTTCGGCACCATGGTCGAGTGGTACGCCAACCTGCCCTCGGACAAGCCGGACTACCTGATCGGCGAGCTGATCAACATCAACGGCGACGGCACCCCGCTGCGCTACATGGACAAGCCGTCCAAGGACGGCGCCTCGGCCGACTACTGGTCCTCCACCGTCGGCAACAAGGACGTCCACTACTCGTCCGGCGTCGCCAACCACTTCTTCTACCTGCTCGCCGAAGGCAGCGGCGCCAAGACCATCAACGGGGTCAGCTACAACAGCCCGACCTCCAACGGTTCGACGCTCGCGGGCATCGGCCGGGACAAGGCCGCGCAGATCTGGTACCGCGCGCTGACCACCTACTTCACCTCCACCACCAACTACGCGGGCGCCCGCACCGGCACCCTCAAGGCCGCCGCCGACCTGTACGGCGCGACCAGCGCCGAGTACAGCGCCGTCGCCGCGACCTGGTCCGCCGTCAACGTCAACTGACGTACCGCACCGGCGCACCGGACGCCCGGGTCCTCCCGCGGGAGGGCCCGGGCGTCCGCCGTTCCGGGTGAACGGCGGACCCGGCTCCGGGTGAACGACCCTCCGCCCCGGCCGGCCGCCCGGGCCGTCCGGCAGCCTGTCAAGGCCGTCCGGCTGGCGGAGTCCCGCCAGGGGGACGAACCGCCGAAACCGGGCAGCGGGCCGCAACCGAACCATCCGTACCGGGATTGGCGGTTCCTGGCCAATCCCGGGAGGCGCCCTGTCCATCCCTGCCAACGATTGTCATGCTTCTGACCAAGTCCCGTCCGACCCTCCGCCGCCCCCACCCGATTCCGGCGGAGCGTCAGGATCCGCACGGGACCGGCACGTCCGCGCCCTACCGCCCCCAAGGCGCCAACCCCGGCGCCCCGGTACGCGGCGCACCCGCACGCACCCGCGGGTCTCGTGGAAGGAACCCCCGCACGTGAAGCGAAAGCTGACTGTCGGAGCCGTACTCTCCGCCACCGCCCTGCTGGCCGGCGTCGTCCAGATCGCCGCCGCCCCCGCCCAGGCCGCCGCCCCCTCGCCGGCGCAGCAGCAGTCCGCGCTGCTCGCGCTGGCCTCCGGGCAGAGCGCCCCGGTCGCCCAGGCCCTCGCCCTCGGTGGTCAGGAGAAGCTGGTCCCCAAGGACGTGGTGGTGGACAAGGACGGCACCCGCCACCTGCGGTACGACCGGACCTACGCGGGCCTGCCGGTGATCGGCGGCGACCTGGTCGTCCACCAGAAGGCCGACGGCTCGGTGAAGTCCGTCGACCGGGCCTTCGCCGGGCAGCTGTCGGTGCCCAGTCTGGCCCCGGGCCTCGCCGCGCCCCAGGCCGCCGAGCGGGCCACCGCCGCGGTCCGGGCGACGGTCGGCGCCACGGCCGACGCGGACGAGGCGGCGCTCAGCCGGGTCGACGGCGCCGGCGCTCCCGAGCTGGTCGTCTGGGCCGCCGACGGCACCCCGCGCCTGGCCCACCGCACGGTGGTCACGGGCGAGCGCGCCGACGGCACCCCGAGCCGCCAGGAGGTGATCACCGACGCCGCCACCGGCCAGGTGCTCTCCACCGACGAGAAGGTGCAGACCGCCACCGGCACCGGCAAGGGCGTCAACGTCGGCTCGGTCTCGCTGACCACCACCCAGAGCGGTTCGAGCTACCAGCTCAAGGACGCCTCCCGGGGCAACCAGTCCACCACCGACCTGAAGGGCGGCACCTCGGGCAGCGGGACGCTCTTCGCCAACACCACCAACAGCTTCGGCAACGGCCTGCCCTCCAACCGCGAGTCCGCGGCCGTGGACGCCCAGTACGGCGCGGCGGCCACCTGGGACTACTACAAGAACACCTTCGGCCGCAGCGGCATCAAGAACAACGGCGTCGGCGCCGCGAGCCGGGTGCACTACAGCACCAACTACGTCAACGCGTTCTGGGACGACTCCTGCTTCTGCATGACGTACGGCGACGGCTCCGGCAACACCCACCCGCTGACCGCCATCGACGTCTCCGGCCACGAGATGAGCCACGGCGTCACCTCCGCCACCGCCGGCCTGATCTACTCGGGCGAGTCCGGCGGCCTCAACGAGGCCACCTCGGACATCTTCGGCACCATGGTCGAGTGGTCCGCGAACCTCGCGGCCGACCCGGGCGACTACCTGATCGGCGAGAAGCTCAACATCAACGGCAACGGCACCCCGCTGCGCTACATGGACAAGCCGTCCAAGGACGGCGCCTCGGCCGACTACTGGTCCTCCACCGTCGGCAACAAGGACGTCCACTACTCCTCGGGCGTCGCCAACCACTTCTTCTACCTGCTGTCCGAGGGCAGCGGCGCGAAGGTCGTCAACGGGGTCAGCTACAACAGCCCGACCTCCAACGGTTCGACGGTCACCGGCATCGGCCGGGACAAGGCGGCCGCGATCTGGTACCGCGCGCTGACCGTCTACATGACCTCCACCACCAACTACAAGGCCGCCCGCACCGCGACCCTGAAGGCCGCCACCGACCTGTACGGCGCGACCAGCACCGAGTACAAGGCGGTCGCCGCGGCCTGGAGCGGGGTGAACGTCAACTAGCCGCCCACGGCACCGACCGCCGGTAGCACCGGCCCGAGCCACCCCCGGTAAGAAACGGCGACAGGCTGCCGCGGCCCTTTGGGAGAGGAGGCCGTGGCAGCCTGTCGACCGTCCACGAGGGAGTCGGGTGCTCAGGCGGTGGCGGGCTTCAGCTCGCCCCGCTCCTCCTTGGCCAGCATCCGCTCGGCGAAGAAGCCGCCGGTGGGCAGCACCGCGAGCACGAACATCAGGACGCCGCGCTTGGCGTCCCACTTCTGCGCCTGCCAGGCCTGGATCCAGAAGACCACGTACAGGATGAACAGGACGCCGTGGACCATGCCCATCACCGGGACGGCGTCGAACGAGGTGGTCCGCTTCAGCACCGAGCAGATCAGCAGCAGGATGAAGGAGACCCCTTCGGGGCCGGAGACCAGGCGCAGGCGGTGGACGGCGCTGCTGTTCACGATGGATACCTCGATACGGGGGTCGGCGGCGCGGACGCACTGGTGAACGGATCGCACTTGTGAAGCGACTCACAAGCTTCCGGCCCATTATCACCGAGCCCACACGCGCACCCTCGGCCGGGGGCGGCCACCGTGCCCGATCTCACAGCGCCCGGCTCCCCCGCCACCCGGCCGCCTGTCACAGCTCTGTTCCGGAACGCCACCGAGCGCGACCCTCCGTCACCGGGAACCCCTATCCTGCTGCCCGCGCGCCCGACGATCCGGGCGCCGACGCATCGCACACGGGGGTAGCCACAGCATGTTCACACGCGACTGGGACCGCAGGACCTGCGCCAAGCGCGGCCACGTCACCTACGCGCCGACGGAGCCCGCACTCGCCTCCCGGCTGCACGCCTCGACGGCCCTCGGCGACGCCTGGCGCTGCCTGCGCTGCGGCGACTTCGCCCTGGGCGACCCGCACGGCTCCGGCCCCGCCGAGGAGGCTCCGCTGGTGCCCCGCGGCAAGGCGCTGCGGGACCTGTTCATCCTGCGCTTCCTGGCCGTCGAGCGGGTGCTGCGCGGACTGCTGATCCTCGTGGTCGCCTGGGCCGTGTGGAAGTTCTCCAACAGCCAGGACGCGGTGCACCGGGTGTTCGACGAGAACCTCACGGTGTTCCGGCCGGTGACCGACCACTTCCACTGGGACCTCGAACACGCCCCGATCGTCGAGACGATCCGCAAGACCTTCGACTTCAGGAAGAGCACCCTGCTGATCGTCGCGGGCGCGCTGATCGCCTACGCGGTGGTCGAGATCGTCGAGGCCGTCGGCCTGTGGCTGAACAAGCGCTGGGCCGAGTACCTGACCGTGGTCGCCACCGCGGCCTTCCTGCCGCTGGAGGGCTACGAGCTGAGCCACCACGTCAGCGCGCTGAAGGTCTGCACCCTGCTGCTGAACATCGCGGCGGTGCTCTGGATCATGCTCTCCAAGCGCCTGTTCGGGCTGCGCGGCGGTGTGGTGGCCTTCGAGGCGGAGCGCCACTCGGCCTCGCTGCTGGAGGTCGAACAGGCGGCCGGCACCGTTCCGCACCCCGGACAGGGGGCGCACGCCCGGACCTGACCGGCGCGTTTGTCGCAGCCTGGTACCAGTTGGTCCGCGCACTCTCCCCGTGCCCCGGCCGCACCGGCTAGATTGCGGCCGTGGCACAGTTCAGACTCCAGGGATCACGGGTGCTCGCCGTCGAGTTGGGCGGGGACGCCGTCAAGGCGCGACACGGTTCGATGGTCGCCTACACCGGGCAGATGGCCTTCAAGAAGCTGACCGGCGGCGGGGACGGCCTGCGCGGCATGGTCACCCGCCGGCTGACCGGCGAGAAGATGACAGTCATGGAGGTCAAGGGCCAGGGCACCTGCTACTTCGCCGACAAGGCCACCGAGATCAACCTGGTGCGGCTGAACGGCGAGACGCTGTACGTCGAGTCGGACAACCTGCTCTGCACCGAGTCCACCCTGCACACCGGCACCAGCTTCACCGGGCTGAACGGCATGTCCTCCGGCAACGGCCTGTTCACCACCAAGGTGGAGGGGCACGGCTGGGCGGCCCTCACCTCCAACGGCCCGGCCGTCATCCTGCGGGTCGACAAGAGCATGCCGCTGCGGGTGGACCCGGGCGCCTACGTGGCGCACACCGGCACCCTGCAGCGCAGCCTGAAGTCGGGCGCGGGCTGGACCACGATCATCGGCGAGGGCGGCGGCGAGGCCGTCCAGATCGAGTTCTCCGGCGAGGGCCTGGTGTACGTCCAGCCCTCCGAGAAGGTCACCATCGGGGGCGACGTCTGATGGGCTTCACGAAGATCAACGGCAAGATGGTCGAGGCCCAGGTACTGCCCGGCCAGCGGCTGTTCAGCCAGCGCGGCGCGATGCTCGCGTACAGCGGCGAGGTCCGCTTCACCCCGAACATCACCGGCGGGCAGGGCGGTGTGATGTCGATGATCGGCCGCCGGGTGGCCAACGAGGACACCCCGCTGATGACCGTCGAGGGCCAGGGCCGGGTGATGTTCGGCCACGGCGGCCACCACGTCCACGTGATCGACCTGTTCGGCGACACCCTGTACGTCGAGGCGGACCGGCTGCTCGCCTTCGAGGGCACCCTGCGGCAGTCCACCATGTTCATGGGCTCGCAGGGCGGGGTGATGGGCATGGTCCGCGGCCAGGTCACCGGACAGGGCCTGTTCACCACCAAGCTGGAGGGCCAGGGCTCGGTCGCGGTGATGGCCCACGGCGGCGTCTTCGAACTGCCGATCGTCCCCGGCCAGTCGGTGCACGTCGACCCGCAGGCCTACGTGGCGCACCGCGGCGACGTGCGCAACAAGCTGTCCACGGCGCTGGGTTGGCGCGACATGATCGGCCGCGGCTCGGGCGAGGCGTTCCAGCTGGAACTGTCCGGGCAGGGCGCGGTGTACGTCCAGGCGAGCGAGGAGAAGCTCTGATGTCCTACCCGCCGCAGCCCCCGTACGGCTCGCCGCACAACCAGCCGACCCAGCCCGGCTTCGCCGTCCCGCCGACCCCGCCGAACCACGGCCCGCAGCAGGGGTACCCGCCGCCCCCGCCCGGCGGCTACCCGCCACCGCCGCCCGGCCACCAGCCCCCGCCGCCGCCCCAGCAGCCGTACGGGCAACAGTACGGACAGCAGCACGGGCAGCAGCACGCCCAGCCGTACGGGCAGCAACAGCCCTACGCCCAGGAGCAGTTCGGCGGGCCGGTGGCCCCGCTGCCGAGCAGCCACGGCGGTGCCGGGCCGGTGGTGTGGGACGTCCACAGCCTGCCGGCCGGCGACAACGTCAACCCGTACGCCTTCTCGGTCGAGCTGAACGGCTCCTACTTCCTCCAGAAGGGCAAGATGGTCGCCTACTACGGCGACATCTCCTTCAAGGGCGTCGGCGCCGGGGCGATCGACCGGATGCTCGGGCAGCACTTCAACTCGCCGATGCACGCGGCGGACTGGGTGGTCGCCGAGGGCCGCGGCAAGCTGCTGCTGGCGGACCGGGCGTTCGACCTCAACTCGTACGACCTGGAGGACGGCAACCTGACCGTCCGCTCCGGCAACCTGCTGGCCTTCGACCCCACGCTGCGACTGAAGCAGTCGATCATCCCGGGCTTCCTGACCCTGATCGGCACCGGCCGGTTCGTCGCCGCCTCCAACGGGCCGGTGCACTTCGTCGAGCCGCCGATCCGGGTGGACCCGCAGGCGCTGGTCGGCTGGGCGGACTGCCCCGCGCCGTGCCACCACTACGACCACGACTACATGCACGGGCTGATCGGCGGCCTGCGCCGACTGACCGGCATCGGCGGGGCCTCCGGCGAGGAGCACCAGTTCGAGTTCATCGGCGCCGGCCAGGTGCTGCTGCAATCGAGTGAGAAGCTGATGGCGGAGCGGTCGGTCGGCGAGGTCGGGGCAGAGGCGGGAGTGCCGGTCGGCGGGGTTCCGAACCAGCCGGCCGCGCACGGCGGCGGGAACCCCAACGTGCCGGGCCTCGGTAACCTGGGCGACCTCGGCCGACGTTTCGGCCTGTAAACTTGTACAAGATTGAACTAAATCGGCTATGCTAGAGGGCATGGATACGCACACGCTCGACACTGCGGACACCCCTCCGTCGCAGCCCGAGGAGGAGACTCCCTGGCTGACCGCCAGGGAGCAGCGGATGTGGCGCGCCCATCTGGAGGTCGCCAAGCTGCTGGAGTACCAGCTCAGCCGCGAACTCCAGCCGCACAACCTGGCGATCAACGACTACGAGATCCTGGTCGTGCTCTCCGAGGCCCCCGACCGCCGGATGCGGATGACCGACCTCGCCGCCGCCACCCTCCAGTCGAAGAGCCGCCTCTCCCACCAGATCACCCGGATGGAGAACGCCGGCCTCGTCCTGCGCCAGGAGTGCCCCGGCGACCGCCGCGGCCTCTACGCCCACCTCACCGAACACGGCTGGGAGACCATGCAGCGGGTCGCCCCCGACCACGTGCGCAGCGTCCGGGCCCACTTCATCGACCGCTTCACCCCGGAGCAGCTCGACGAGATGTTCCAGGCCCTCGCCCCCATCGCCGAGCACCTCCGCGGCCTCCGCGGCAAGCCGTAGGCCCCGCCGCACCCCGGGCCACCTACTCCCCCGCCCCGCCGCGACCCCGTTCGCGACGGGGCGGACCGCATGCGGCTGAACAACCCGACCCGGGCGTCCACCCAACCGCTCCCAGGCCCGCCGGGAGTGCCTTGATCATTTCCGCGCGAAAGCGGGCTATCGACAGCAAGTCCCCGTCCGTAGCTCTCCGTACAGACACACCGCTTCGTCCTTCGATCGGGTGGGCCTCACGATGTGCCTCTGGACACCGAGGGCGCGTCCGCTTCAACCATCAGGTCCACACCGATCAACGCGAACGGCAACTCGCGCCGACGGACACCGCTACCGTGTGCCCATGACCGTTGCCCTCTCGCCTGTCCGCGTCCGCTTCGCTCCGAGTCCTACCGGCATGTTCCACGTCGGTGGCGCGCGCTCGGCGCTGTACAACTGGGCGACGGCACGACAGCGTGGCGGTACGTTCGTCCTGCGGATCGAGGACACCGACGCGGCCCGCAACCGTGAGGAGTGGACCGACGGGATCATCAGCGCGCTCGCGTCCATCGGCATCTCGAAGGCGGACCCGGCGTTCGAGGGCCCCTACTTCCAGTCGGAGAACGAGACCCGGCACCGCGAGGCCGCCGCCGAGCTGTACGCGGCCGGCCGGGCGTACTACTGCGACTGCACGCGCGAGCAGGTGGCCGAGCGCACCGGCTCGCAGCAGCTCGGCTACGACGGGTTCTGCCGCGAACGCGGCCTGGGCTTCGAGGCCGGCCGTGCGCTGCGGTTCCGCACCCCGGACGAGGGGGTCACCGTGGTGGTCGACCTGATCCGCGGCAACCCCGAGTTCCCCAACGCGGCCATCGAGGACTTCGTGATCGCGAGGGGCGACGGCAGCCCGGTCTTCCTGCTGGCCAACGTGGTCGACGACCTCGACGAGGGGATCACCCAGGTGATCCGCGGCGAGGAACACCTTTCGAACACCCCCAAGCAGCAGTTGCTGTGGCACGCCCTGGGCGCCGAACCGCCGGTCTGGGCGCACCTGCCGGTCATCGTGAACGAGAAACGACAGAAGCTCTCCAAGCGGCGTGACAAGGTGGCGCTGGAGGACTACCTGGCCGAGGGCTACCTACCCGAGGCGACGGTCAACTACCTGATGCTGCTGGGCTGGGGACCGAAGGACGACGTGGAGATCCGCCCGTACGCCGAGCTGGAAGAGCTGTTCCGGGTCGAGGATGTGAACGGCTCCTCGGCGTTCTTCGACGTGAAGAAGCTCGCCTCGTTCAACGGGGAGTACCTGCGGGCGCTGCCGGTGGACGAGTTCGTGGCGGCGTGCGGACCATGGTTGTCCGCGCCTCGCGCTCCGTGGCCGGCGGAGGCATTCGACCCGGCGCAGTTCGCCGCCGTGGCCGAGCTGGCGCAGACGCGGATCTCGGTGCTGTCGGAGATCACCGCGTACGTCGATTTCCTGTTCCTGGACGAGCCGGTGCGCGACGAGGCGTCTTGGGCGAAGGCGATGAAGGAGGGATCGGCGGATCTCCTTCGGGAGGCGCGGCGCCGCTTGGCCGAGGCTCAGTGGGACGCGGCCTCGCTCAAGTCGGTGATGGAAGAGACGGCGGCCGTCTTCAGTTTGAAGCTGGGCAAGGCCCAGGCCCCGGTGCGGGTGGCGGTGACCGGGCGGACGGTAGGCCTGCCGCTGTTCGAGTCGCTGGAGGTACTCGGCCGCGAGCGGGTCCTGGTGCGTCTGGACAAGGCGCTGGCCGAGCTGGTCTGAGTACCGAAGGCCCGCACGCCCTGGTGGGTGTGCGGGCCCCGCTCGGTCTCTGGTCGCTCAGCGCAGGTCGACGAGGCGGTGCTCGGTTCCCTCCGGTTCGGTGGGCATGGACCACGGCGGGCAGACCGGGATGGTGGTGCGGTCGCAGTCGTTGCTGGTCAGGGTCCTCTGCAGGTGGTCGTAGGCCGCACAGCCGCCTCCGCAGGTGGAACTCTGTGAGCAGGTCCGGCAGTTGGCGGAGATGGTGCTCACGAGGGTGAGTTCGCTGATCCCGTCCTGGAGGCGGGGGTGAATCGCTCCGTTGCGGAACTCGCCGTAGTGAAGGTCGGTGTCGAAGAACACCGAGCAGATGTACACCCTGCCGTCGGGGGAGATCGCAAGGCGTTCGGGGTTGCGCGCGGTGCAGCCGCCGTAGCCGGCGGCCCGCAGGGCGGGAAGCTGGTCGGCGGTGGCGAAAGCCGGCGGGTAGAAGACACGCACGCGACGTCCGGTGGCGGCTTCGCGGATCCGGGCGCACAGCTGCACCCATTCGGCCGGCGGGATCTGGAAGTGGGGCTTGTCCAGGCCCAGGCCGGTGGGGGTGAAGTAGTGGAAGGAGAGCATCTCCAGGCGGATGGAGTCGGCGAGGTCGATGGCGTCGAACACGTCGGCCCTGGTGGCGGTGGTGACGGTGAAGATGGCGCGGGTCTGGAAGCCGTCAGCGACGGCGCGTTTCATGCTCGTGAGCAGGGGGCGCCAGGTCTTCTCGCCGCGCATCTGCTCGTGCGTCTCCTGGTGGGCGCACCACATCTCGACACCGCCGACAGCGCAACCCGCGTGCCGCTGTTCCGGATCGCGCGCGGCTGCCACCGGGCTGTGAGGGGTTGGCTATGCCGTTGCCGCTTCGGCCATGCCGAAGCGGCAACGGGCGGTGCCTCTGCTCTGGTTTCGGCGGCCCCGGCCAACCCTGGCCGGGGCCGCCGTCGCTTTTGCGTTTCCAGGGAGGGGTGGGTGGGCGGGCGCCTGGAGGTTTAGGTGGGCCCGCGTGCTTGCATGCGGGCCCACCTTTTTAAATCATTCTTTCTTCCTTGCCACTCCCCCCAGGCCCGCCCCTTAGCTTTTTCTTCGGGCGGCCCGGCCGTCCCCGGCCGGGCCGCCCGCACGTCGCTTGTGGGCAGGGTGGGCGGATGGGTTGGCGGCTGACTTGAGGTGGGGGGGGGGCGTGGTTAGAATAAATTTACCACCCCCCCCCCACCCACAAAAAGAAAAAAAAAAAAAACCGGTGGTTGTTTTGCACGTTTAACCAAAGGGGCCGGAGGA
>NZ_JBEZUT010000159.1:0-19756 GCF_040636595.1 Kitasatospora sp. NPDC036755 | reverse complement strand
GCGCCCCCTTACCCCACGCGCGTCCGCCTCCCCAGCCCCACCGCGCCGCCCCCTTTGTCCTGTGATCTTGTCGCCGGCCGGCTCGATAAGGGCCCCGGTCCGACTTCTCGCGCGGCACCGGAACTGTCGGTCCTGTCTGATGATCTTGACCGACAGCAGGGCGTCGCCGCGGGATCCCGACCAGGACAGGGCAGGACGGGACAGCGACGGCCGTTCGGACAGGAGTGGGGGACATGGTCGCCGCCGGAGTGGTCATCGAGAACCGTGAGCGGATCCAGTGGAGGCTGGATCCGCTCGTGAGCGTCGGCCCGCTGCGGTTCGGCATGCTGTACGACGACGCCGTGGAGTCCCTTGACGGGCTCCTGGAACCTTCCTCGTACAGCACGAGCCACTACGGCCGGGTGCTGAGCGACGACTTCTTCCTCCCGCACACGTCGAACGATCCGTCCCTCACCGTCTACTACGACGCCGAACGCCTGGTCTGCGTGGCGGTCAACGCGCTGCGCGGTCCGCAGGTCACGCTGGAGGCGCTGCCGCTGGTCGGCCGCGTACCGTCCGAACTCGAAGCCGAGTTCGCCGAGTACACGGCCGCCCACGGGAACGACCTGAGGTACGGCCAGTACGGGGATCCCGGCTCGGAGGCATTGGGGACCGTCCTTCGCGCCCAGCGCGCCGGAGATGTCGTGCTGAGCCGGCCGGTGTTCGTCGGGCCGGCCTGGGCGGAGCGCTGCGGCGACGCCTCGGAAGGCCGCGTCCCCGTGGCGGAGTGGAACGACCGGCACTGGTAGCCGATACGAGCAACCCGGCGGCCACGGTCCGGGCCGGGCCGGGCCGGACCGTGAACGATTCGCCGCCGGCGCCGGGAGTGCGCCTGGCCGACACCTCCCGGTTCGGCGACCACGCCCGGCCCTGCCGGACAGCCGGCGGACGTCTACCCTCCGGTGGATGCCCCGGCCAGCACCTCTCGCAGGGCCCGCGCCTCCTTCACCACCCGGCTCGACCCGCCGCGCCCGGCCGTCGCCGACACCTCGGCGATCGGTCCGCGCGAGCCGCTGCGCCGCGCGCAGTCGGCTGCCACCGCGAGCAGCTCGCCCGTACCCCGGGCGGGCGTGGCCGTGAGCAGTTGCGGCAGGGCCGCGGCCAGCACCGACCACACCGTGCCGTACGCCCCCGTCGCGGCGGCGGCCCGTACGGAGTCGGTGAGCCGGTTGGCCTTCACCGCACCGATCAGCAGCAGCTCCGCCAGCTCCCGCCCGAGCAGCGGGCCGTCCAGGTCGCCCCGGGCCGCGAGCACCAGCAGGGCGTCCACCGCGGCGGTGCGGTCCTCGGGCCGCCGGGCGCCCAGCCCGTACCCGACGGCCAGGTGGACGGCCGGCCCCGCCGGGCCGCCGGCCTCGACGAGGTGGGGAAGCAGTTCGGCGGTGCCCCGGCCCTCGGTGTGGGCGAACGCGTCGAGCAGCCGGGCGGCCAGTTCCTCACGGTGGTTGGGCAGGGCCGCGAGCCAGAGCCGGGGCGGCGTGCCGGGGCGGTACCGGATCGTCCGCGGCCCCGAGTGGACGAGCGGACCGACCAGTTCGACGAAGTCCGGGGCCAGTGTGCCGTCCACCCCGGAGCGCCGATCAGTGGAGTCCTCTCCGGGCTGGTCGACGACGGTCAGCACGACGCCCTCGAACTCGTGCGCCCGCCAATGGCCCTCGAGGTCCTGCGCCGGGGTGAACCGCCTACGGGTGGACGGCTGCGCGGGCAGCCCGCGCGAGCGGAGCCAGCGCGCCACGCACTGCCCGGCCGGCGATCCGAGCCGCTCGGCGGCGGCCGTCACCTCGGGGTCCTCGGTGGGCACCACGCGCAGCAGGGCCTGCGAGAGGTCGGCAGCCCCGGGTTCCGCATCGGCTGCCTCGTAGACGGCGAGACGGTCGACCAGCGTCGCCGCGTCCAGCGCCCCGGTGGCGGAGGTCGGAGTGGCGAGCAGGAAGGGCGTGCCGCCGGTCCGGATCCGGTCGGCCGCCTCCTCCAGCCGGCCGGCCAGCACGTCACCGAACTCGGTGCCGAAGCCGGGGCTGCGCAGCGACTCGGGAGTCGCCTGGCCGACTGCCGCCAGGGCGACGTGCAGGACGGCCCGCGGCGAGCAGTCCGCCCAGCGCGTGCCGCTCCACGCGTGGGCGCGCAGCACCGGCTCCAGCGCCCGGGCGAGCGCCGGGCGGTCCCGGTGGACGTGCCGGACCAAGCCGTCGAGGACGCGTTCGAAGGCCACCGCGTCCGGGTCTCCGGCGAGGACCGCGCCGAGCTCCTCGGCGACCTCCTCCGCGCTGTCCAGCGGTCCCGGCACCGGCACGGGCGGCGGCACCGGCGGCAGCAGCTCCCGGTACGCCTCGGCGGGCACGGGAACGCCGCCGCCGAAGAGTTCCCCGGCCCGTGCGGTGTGCGCCGGGTCGAGCAGTTCGGCGGCCGCTCGCAGCTTCGGGAGCACCGCCGGTCCGGCGGCGGGGAGGTGGCGGGCCGTCACCCTCAGGGCCCGGCCCTGCAGGTCGGGGTCGGGGTGACCGAAGGCGTGAGCCGCCGCGAGCACCACCTCACCGGAACGGGCCGGGTCGCGCCGCGCAGCTTCGTCCAGCCAACCGAGCTGGGCGCGGACGAGCTTCTTCTCGGTGCGCGTGAGTACCGTCGCCGAGGCCTCGGCGAGCAGGCCGGGAGCCGGCAGGCCCGCCCCGTCGAGGTCGGCGAGCACCTGTTGGGCGTGCGCGGCGACGGTGGGAAGCGCGTCGAGCAGCGCGAGGTAGGTCCTGGCCCGGGCCGTTCTCTCCTCGGCGGTCGGGGCGAAGGCCCGCAGCAGCTTCAGGAAGCCGCGCTGATCGCTGGTCCGCCCGCCCCGTGCCAGCCGGGCCAGGCAGCGGTCGATCAGTTCCGCCCGGTCCAGGATGCCCTGCTCGGCCAGCCGCATCAGGCAGGTCGGCCACCAGTCCTCGGGGCGCTGCTCGTTCCCCGAAGCGTCGAGCATGGAGCCGATCTCGTCGAGCTCGAACAGCCTCGACGTCAGGAGCGGCACGAACGGGTCCTTCGACAACCGTTCCCACAGGGTCGCACCGGTCATGCCGACGATCAGGTCCCGGCGGGACGTGTACGGCCAGGTCCGGTCGAGGCACCAGCGTGTGACGAATCCGTCCGAGGTCGGCACGTCGCAGCCGGTCGTCAGCACCAGGTGTTCCAGCAGCCGGTACTTCCCCTTCGCCCAGGAGGTGGCACGGCGCTCGGCCAGTCCGGCGACCAGCGCGCTCCGCCACTCCGGCGGGCGGCTCTCGATCACTGCCCGCAGGGCGGGATGATCCCAGCTGTCGTCCTGCCGGAACCCGGGGCCGCTCCAGCTCAGCCAGGCGGCTGCCGAGGTGGCGGCGGTGTGGCAGCCGGCCCCCGCGACCATCAGCGACAGGAGGACGTCGCGCTTGAGCCACCACTCCTCGCCGATCTCCTGGCGGATCTCCTTCAGCTCCGCGATGCAGTCACGTCGCTGAGCCGGCGTCAACCCGGCCAGTTCCCGGACCACACCGTCCGCGTCTCCCGCCCGCACCCGCTCGATCAGCGTCATCGCATTCCCTCCACCACCATGTTCCCGTCCCCGTCTTCCGCCCTGCGGCCGGCCACCGAGCCCTGGTTCGAGCACAGGCTCACCGCGGGTGCTTGGCCGGCACGGCCCGCGCCCGCCCCGGCGCTTGGCCCACCCGGAGGACGCTAGGGCTCCGCACTGACAGGCCGGCCCCCGGGGGCCTGGGAAAAGCGCTGCGCAACCGGTGTCAGGGGCAACGACGTCCACCGGCCGAGCGGCGCCCAGTAGAGACAGGCAGGATCATCCGGCTTCTCGCTCCGCCTCTGCGCGGGCCACCCACGGATTCGGCCCAGGTCAGATCGAGGGTCATCCGGACGGCATGTCGAGAGGTACTCATCCGCGCACTGATCAGTAACGGGCGGGGCACCCGATGAGTGATGAGTGCCTACGCAGTGGACAGCGGACAGAACTGGTGGACCTGCATGACGGCCCGTCCTGAGCCAGCCGGTGTTCGTCGGGCCGGCCTGGGCGGAGCGCTGCGGCGACGCCTCGGAAGGCCGCGTCCCCGTGGCGGAGTGGAACGACCGGCACTGGTAGCCGATGCGGGCGGGGCCGGGCGGGCGATGCCGCCCGCGCGCCCCCGCCGGGCCCGAGAAGCCCCAGGACCCACCAGGCCCCGCGACGCCGGCAAGACGCGCTGCGCGTGCGGCGGAGTGGGAAGTCGGCCGGCCCGACTTCCCACACCGCGGCCGGGAGCCTCCCCGGGCGCGGCGCGTTCACGGCACGGCGCGATGGAGCAGCAGAGCAGTCGGCATCCCACTCCGCAGAGATCCGGCGACGCTATGGCGGAGTGGGAAGTCGGCCGGTCCGACTTCCCACTCCGTGGCCGGGGCGGCCCGGGGGCGCGGCGTGTTTCAAGGCGCGGACGGGCGGGTGTGGGGCGGGGTAGTTTGCGGGGGTGGGGCTCTTCGGGCGGTCGTGGGCGGCGTTGCGGGCGGCGGTGGACGGGCTCGCGGCGGAGGACTTCGCCGCGCCGTCCGGGTGTGCGGGCTGGCTGGTGCGGGACCTGGTGTGCCACCTGGTGATCGACGCCCAGGACGTGCTGATCACACTGGCGACCCCCTCCCCCGCGGAGGCGACCCGCGACGCGGCGTCGTACTGGGAGGTCCACGGCGAGCCGCCGGACGGGCAGGACCCGCTGGCAGCGCTGACCGTACGGCTGGCCGCCGCCTACGGGGACCCGGCGCTGCTGCGCTTCCACCTGGACGACGTCGGCGCCGCGGCCGGCCGGGCCGCCGCGCTCGCCGATCCGCACCTGCGGGTGGCCACCCAGGGGCAGGTGCTGACCGTCGCCGACTACCTGGACGCGTACGTCCTGGAGTGGACGCTGCACCACCTGGACCTGGTCGCGCACCTGCCGCACCTGCCGGGCCCGCCCGCCGAGGGCCCGGCCGCGGCGCGGCGGCTGCTGGAGCGGATCGCCGGGGCCCCGTTCCCCTCCTCCTTCCCGGACCCGGACGCCCTGCTGGTGGGCACCGGGCGGCGGCCCGCTTCGGCGGCCGAACGGACGGAACTCGGGGCGCTGCGAGCCCGGTTGCCGCTGCACCTCGGCTGAGCGGCGACGGCGACGGCAACAGCGACGGCGACGGCGACGGGAAGGGATGTCGGGCCGGCACGGTGATCCACTGGAGTCCGCCCGGCACATCCGGGAAGTCCGGGCTCGTAGGGGGTTCCCCCCGCGCGGCGCGTCCCGCCGCCGTCGTGACGGTCGCGGCGGCCCACTGCGGCCACCACGGGCAGGGCGGCCGGGTTGGATCCCGGGCGGCGCCAGCGGCGTCGGCCGGGGTGACGCGGTGGCCGGGGGCGGCCACTGTCCCCTGTCCGCTCCGGACGGCCCGGACGGCCCGGACACCGAACCGGTTGCGGGATAAGCGAGTTGGGCCGCATGCCCGGTCGGCTCGGCGAGATCGGGGCCGAGACAGTGTCGGGTGCGCGCACGATCGCGCCGTCGAGGACGTCCTGAGGAAGTGCGGCGAGGCGTTCACCCCCGCTTCCGGCTCGGCGTCCGGCAGGAGTTCGTCCGGTTCCGCGTGTTCGGCGGGAAGACGGCGCGAGGTGGGCCGCGGCTACCGCTCGGCGGGGCCGGGCAGGAGGAGGGTCGCCCGCAGGCCGCCGGTGGGGGCGGGGGTGAGGCGCAGGTCGCCGTGGTGGGCGTCGGTGATGGCGGCGACGATCGCCAGGCCCAGGCCGTGGCCTCGGCGGGCGGGGTCGGTGGAGGCGGTGCGGCCGCGGCCGCGCAGGAAGGGTTCGGTGAAGGTCGCCACGGCCTCGGCCGTCAGCTGTGGGCCGGTGTTGGTGACGGTGAGGCGCACCCGGTCGGGCTGCCGCGGGTCGGGGCCGGTGGTGACGGTGACGTGTCCGCCGGTGGGCAGGTTGTGCCGCAGCGCGTTGTGCAGGAGGTTGACGGCCGCTTGGCGCAGCAGGACGGGGTTGCCGGTGGTCGGGGCGGGGCGCAGGTCGGCGGTGAGGGTGACGCCGAAGGCCTCGGCCTCGTCGTGGACGGCGGCCAGGGCCTCGCCGGTGGCGGTGGCGAGGTCGGTGGGGGTGAGTTCGGGCGGGGCGTGGCCGAGGTCGGCGAGCTGGAGGAGGGCCTCGCTGATCTCGATGCCGCGCTGGTTGGTGTCCTGGAGGCGGGTGACGAGCCGGCCCCAGTCCTGGCCGGCCGGGTCGGCGGCGGCGACCTGGAGCATGGTGCGGGTGATCGCCAGCGGGGTGCGCAGTTCGTGGGAGGCGTTGGCGGCGAAGCGCTGCTGGGCCTCGAAGGAGTGCTGGAGGCGCGCCAGCATCTCGTCGAAGGCGTCGGAGAGGTCGGTGAACTCGTCGCGCGGCCCGGTGAGGGCGATGCGGTGTTCCAGGGCTCCGCTCGCGGCGCGGTGCGCGGCGCGGGTGATGTCCTGCAGCGGGCGCAGCACCCGGCCGGCGATCAGCCAGCCGCCGATCACGCCGACGGCGGTCAGCAGGGCGAGGGCGTAGCCGCCGGCGGTGAGCAGGGAGTGGAGGATCTCCTGGCGGGAGGGGGCGTCGGAGCGGTAGCGGGGGTTGGAGGAGGTGAGGGGGTAGTTGGGGATGTACCGCATGCCGACGTAGACCACGGCGAGGGAGAGGGTGCCGGCGGTGACGGCGAAGAGGGTGTAGCTGAGGGTCAGCCTCATCCGGGCGGTCAGGCGGCGCGGGCGTTCGGTGCGGGGGCGCTCGGTGCGGGGGCGTTCGGTGCGGGGATGCTCCGTACGGGGATGCTCGGCTCGCGGGCGCTTGTCGCGTTCGTTCACCGGGGGCCGTCCGCCCCGCCGGGCTCGGTGAGGCGGTAGCCCACCCCCGGCACGGTCTGGATCACCCACGGGTCGCCGAGGCGTTTGCGCAGCCCGGAGATGGTGATGCGGACGGCGTTGGTGAAGGGGTCGGCGTTCTCGTCCCAGGCGCGTTCCAGCAGGTCCTCGGCGCTGATGACGCCGCCGCGCGCCGCCATCAGGACCTCCAGGACGGCGAACTGCTTGCGGGACAGGCCCACGTAGCGGCCGTCCCGGTAGACCTCGCGGCGGAAGGGGTCCAGGCGCAGCCCGGCGTACTCCAGGACTGGCGGGGCGGCCTGGGCCGGCCGGCGGGCCAGCGAGCGCAGCCGGACGACGAGCTCGGCGAGGTCGAAGGGCTTGGTGAGGTAGTCGTCGGCGCCGAGTTCGAAGCCGGCGACCTTCTCGTTCAGGCGGGCGGCGGCGGTGAGCATCAGCACCCGGCAGCCCAGGGCGTTCTCGACGATGCTGCGGCAGACGTCGTCGCCGTGGGTGCCGGGGATGTCGCGGTCGAGGACGACGACGTCGTAGCTGTGGACGGCCAGGCGCTCCAGCGCCGCGTCGCCGTCGGTGACGATGTCGCAGGCGATCGCCTCCAGCCGCAGTCCGGCCTGGACCGCCTCCGCCAGGTAGATCTCGTCCTCCACCACCAGGACCCGCACGTGCCGTTCTCCCGTCCTCGCCGTTCGCCGTTCGCCGTTCACACCCTCGCGTCCCATTGGACCCGATGGGACCTATCGAAAACGTATCGACCTGCGCAGACGTCCTCGCAACACCGCGTTTCCTCCAATGGTCCGGCAACGGACGAACACGCAGGGAGACACGAATGGACGCGACGGAGACGACGGAGACGGCGGGAACGGCGGGGTCGACGGACCAGGCGGCGCGGGCGGGAACGGCGGAGACGGCGGCGCGGGGCAAGCGGCGGCGACTGGCCGCGGGCGCCTCGGCGGCGGCGGTACTGGCCCTCGTCGGGGCCTGCGCCGCCGACCCGCCCGGCACCGAGGCCGTACTGCGCACCCTGGCGGCCACCGTCGCCGCCCAGCCCGCCGCGGCCGGTGGCGAGGCGGACGGGGAGATACCCGACGGCGTGAAGCTGAGCCCCGCCGACACCCACGCCCCGGCCGTGGGCAACCTGGACGCGCCCCTGCGCGAGGCCCTGCAACGGGCGGCCGACGACGCCCGGACGGAGCGGGGCATCGAGATGACCGTCACCTCCGGCTGGCGCGACAAGGCCTACCAGCAGCGGCTGCTGGACCGGGCGGTGACCAAGTACGGGAGCGTGGAGCAGGCCCGGAAGTTCGTCAACACCCCGGAGAAGTCCGCGCACGTCTCCGGGAAGGCGGTGGACGTCGGCCCGACCGACGCCGACTACTGGCTGATCCAGCACGGCGCCCGGTACGGGCTGTGCCAGGTGTACGCCAACGAGATCTGGCACTTCGAACTGCTGACCCCGCCGGGCGGGACCTGCCCGGCTCCGCTGCCGGACGCGGCAGGGTGAGGGGGCGCGCCATGGCTGCTCCGGTGCTTCCCGGAACGCCGTCCGCCGAGGCCGACCGGCCGGACGGCCCGGCCCGAACCACTCGGTCGGCTTGGCCGGCGTGGTCGGCCCGGTCGGCGTGGTTGGCCAGGTGGACTCGGCCGGCTCGGCCGGGCCGACCGAGCCGGCGACGTGCCTCGCCCCCGTGGCGGGCCGTACCGGTGTGGCGGCGCGGGCGCGTGCCCGCCGCCCTCGGCCTGCTCACCGCCCTCGCCCTCGGCGGCCACCGGCTGGTGCCCGACCTGGGCCTCGGCCTTGGCCGGCTGTGGGAGAGCGCCCTGCCCTGGAGCGGCCTGGTGGCGGTGGCGGCGCTGCTGTGCGCGGCGCTGCGCCGGGCGCCGACGGCGGCCTGCGCGGGCGGGGTGCTGGCCGTGGTGTGGGCGGTGGTGTTCGGGGCCGTGGTGTTCGCGGCGCCGCTGTCCGGCGGGGCGCCGACGGGCGGGGCCGGTGGGCCGGGGCTGACGGTGGTCACCCACAACGTGAACGCCGCCAACCCCGACCCGGCCGGCACCGCCCGCGCGCTGCTCGCCGCCGAGCCGGACCTGGTCGCGCTGGAGGAGGTCACCGACGCCACCCTGCCCGCCTTCCGGAGCGTGCTGGACGCGGCGCTGCCCCACCACGCCCGCACCGGCACCGTCGCGCTGTGGAGCCGCTACCCGGTGACGGAGTCCCGACGGCTGGTCATCGACCCCGGCTGGAACCGCTCCCTGCGGGCCGAAGTCCAGGCCCCCGGCGGGCCGTTGGCCGTCTACGTCGCCCACCTCGCCTCGGTGCGGGCGACCGTCACCGGCTTCGCCACCGCCCACCGCGACCGCGACATCGACGCCCTCGCCCGGGCCGTGGACGCCCTCGCCCGGGCCGTGGACGCCGAACCGCTGCGCCGGGTCCTGCTGTTGGGCGACCTCAACACCGCCGCCGACGACCGCGCGCTCACCCCGCTCACCGACCGCCTCACCCCGGCCCGCACCGGCTTCGGCTTCAGCTGGCCGTCCTCCTTCCCGCTGGTCCGCATCGACCACGTCCTCACCCGGGGCGTGGCCACCACCGCGACCTGGACCCTGCCCGCCACTCCCAGCGACCACCGCCCGGTGGCGGCGAGGCTGTCCGCGTAGCGGCGGGCCCCGGCGGCGCGCCCGGCCCGATCCCGGCCAGGCCCAGGCCCAGGCCCCGGTCCCGGCCAGGCCCCGGCCCGGGCCCAGGCCCCGGTCCCGGCCCAGGTCCCGGCCCAGGTCCCGGTCCCGGTCAGGCGACCTGGCGCAGCCAGGCCGCCGCGAGCGCGGCGTGGCCGGCCGGTGTCGGGTGGACGCCGTCGGCGGACCAGTGCTCCGGGGTGGTCGTCGCGGAGAGTTCGGCGAACATGCCGTCGGCGGCGATCAGTTGGGCACCGTAGCGGCGGGCGAGTCCGCGTACGGCCTGGATCTTCGGGTCCAGGTCGGCGCGCCAGGCCGCGCGTTCCTTCTCGCCGATGAGGACCGCGTCGCCGGCTTCGACGGTGCCGTGGATCGGCAGGAGGAACGGTTCGATGAGGATGAGCCGCGTGCCCGCTTCGGCGAGGGGTTCGAGGAGGCGGTCGTAGTCGGCCTCGAAGTGCTCGGCGGGGATGACGTGCCCGTTCGGGTCGAGGGTGTGCCAGCCGGCGTCGTTGGCTCCGACGAGGACGGACAGCACGTCCGGGCGGGCGTCGAGCACGTCCGTCTGCCAGCGGGCCCGCAGGTCGGTCGCCTTGTCGCCGGCGTTGGCGCTGTTCAGCCAGGTCACCGGCCGGTCGGGGTGGCGGTGGGCCCAGGTGCCCGCGACGCGCAGCGGGTAGCCGGTGCCGAGGCCGTCCTCGCTGTCGCGGCGTCCGCAGTCGGTGATCGAGTCGCCGGTGAACATCACGGTGCTGCCCGGTCGGATGGTGATCGTCATCGGGGCTCCTTGGAGGGGGTGGAAGGGGACCCCTCGAAGGTGCCGGTCGGTACTGTCGGCGCACCGGCGGCGGTCGGCATTCCCTCGGTATTTCCCTGTCACCGCGCCTACAGGAAGAGTGATGTGACGAAACGTCAGCTCACCGGGACGGCGTCCTTCGGCAGGGTGCGCCGGTTGGTGACGGCCGGCTTGTCGACCGGGGTGGTGCCGACGGGGACGCTCTCCGGGTTCGGGTCGGGGTTGCGGACGCCGATGATGACGTCGGTGTACTGGACGGCCTGCTTGCCCTTGGTGGTCTTGGCCTTGATGCCCGCGTACGCGGTCTTGGCGCCGCTCAGGGTGATCCGCTCCCCGGCGGTGAGGACGAGGCGGCGCGTGCGCACGGGTTCTCCTGCTGTCGTACGAGTGGTCCGGCGGTGGGGCTCTCTGACGCGTCATCGCCGTACGTGGGGGTCGTTCACGGGCCGGTGCGGAAAACATCCCGGTCTTGTTCCAGCAGGCCGGGGGTGTCCGGAGGGCCGGGGAAGACGTCCGGGCCGGCTCCCCTCGGTGGGGAGCCGGCCCGGACGGACTGGACGGGACTGAACGGGGTCAGGCGAGCAGGTCGGCCTGGAGGGTGACGACCTGCCGGAAGGGCACGGTGGGCACGCCGGCGGGGTTGGTCATGGTGACGACGGCGAGGACGTCGGCGGCCGAGAGGTAGGCGACGCGGGCGGTGGGGGCACCCTTGGTGCCGGCCGTGGTGGATTCCACGGCGGTCAGGCTGTTGCCGTCGAGGGTGTCCCAGTCGTCGTGGGGGGTGCTCTTGGTGTCGGGTGCGGCCTTGGGGCGGGCCTTGGAGCGCAGGTCGGCGAAGGCGCCCCAGGACTCCCGGACGGAGCCGAAGCGCAGCAGCCGGATCTGGGTGCGGGTGCCGTCGGAGGCGGTCCACTCCCGGACGGTGGCCGCGCGGCAGGCGTTCTCCAGCAGCAGGGCGCGCACCTTGACCGGGTCCTGCTGGTCCTCGGCGAGCGTCTCGCAGGGCGTCCACTGGCCGGGCTCGGTACCGGGGGCGGCCGCGGAGGCGGAAGCGGAGGCCGGGGCCGTCGGGGAGGCGGCGGGCGTCCCCGGGGCGGTCGGCGTCCCCGAGGGGGTGGAGCCGGCGGTGGGTGCCGGGAAGACGGGCGGGGTCAGGGAGCCGCCGGCTTCCTTGGGGGCGGGCAGCAGCAGGTGGCGCAGGTCCGCGTGGTGCGGGGTCTTGCCCTTGCCGTCGGGGGCGTTCTTGCCGGCGGGCAGTGGCGGCAGGGTCAGCGGCGCGAAGGTGTAGCGGCCGTCGCTCGCGGTGGCCAGGCCGGGCAGGTCGGTGCGGTCGGGGGCGGTGACGGCCAGGGCGGTGCCGGTGCCGGCGAGGGCGAACACCAGGGCGGCGCAGCTCCAGCGCACCGCGGCCTTGCGGCGCCGGGTGCGGCGGGCCTCCTGCTCGGCGAGGACGGCGGGGTCCACCGGGGCGGCCTCGGGCGCGGCGAGTACGTCCGGGGCCGCGTCCGGGCCCGGGGCGGCGCCCGGCGCGTCCGGCGCGGGCGGCGGCGGAGTGGCGTGGTCGGTCATACGGACGCTCCCGGGCTGGCGAGGCGGTCGAGCTGGAGGGTGAAGAGGGCGACGATCCTGTCCTTGGGCAGTGGCGCCACGCCCTCGGCGCTCATGACCACCAGGAGGTCGCCCTCGGCGGCCGAGCACTCCAGGTAGTCGATCGGCGCGGACGGCGGCGCCGGCATCAGGTAGCAGTGCGCCTCGGGGTGGCCGGGGACGGCCGGGCCGACCCGGAACAGGCCGGTGTCGCCGGTGAAGACCGCGGTGTACTCGTTGATCCGCTGCACTTCCTGCTGGTTGAACTGGCGGACCTTCATGCCGATCACCAGGTCGTTCCCGTCGGCGAGGTAGGTGCGCACACCGGAGGCCTTGACGTGCATGCTCTCCCAGTACGAGCGCATCTTGTCGCGCTTGTCCTTGGGGAGCTGCTGGAGGTCGGCGTCCATCTCGGCGGCCAGCTGCTCGCCGTTCTGCTCGCTGTCGTTGCCGTAGCCGCCGTCGTCCGGTCCGGGCTGGTAGCCGGCCGGGACGGGCAGCAGCAGGTCGCGCATCGAGCCGAAGTGGCTGCCGTTGGACTTGGCGCCGTACGGCGTGGCGGTCGCGGTGGGGGTGGGACCGGTGGACGGGGCGGCGGCGGTGGCCGGCGCGGGGTCGTCGTACTGGGTCTTGATGATGCCGACGCCGATGGCCACGCCGACCAGCGCGGCGGCGGCGGTCGCGGCGCCCGCGCGCAGCAGCCGGCGGGAGGCGGGGCTCGGCCCGGCGGGCGCGACAGGCATGGCGGGCGCGACAGGCTCAGCGGCGGGCGCGTCGGGCGCCGGCTCGGAGGCGCCCGGGGCGGCAGCGGTGGTGGTCACGGTGTCGTCGTTCATGCGAGCCGCTCCCACTGCCGCTTGGCGAGGTCCTTGAGGGTGTCGGGGTTCGTCGGCTTGGTGTCGAGAACCTCGATCGTCATCTCCACCGAGCCGCGTTTGGCGTGGGCCCCGCCGTAGTAGTACTGCTCGGTGCTCTCGGCCCAGTGGCTGGGCACGATGTCCACCTTGTAGCCGCCGTTGGCGCCCTCGGCGAACGGCAGCGGCCAGTAGCCGCTCTTCGCCTCGTCGGCGCGGTCCTCGGTGAACTGGACCAGCTGGACGCGGTAGAAGACGCCGTCCTTCTTCCAGTTCACCTGGGCCGCGCGCCGGAAGCCGCGCGAGGCGAGGTCCTTGAACATGGCGGCCGCCCCGCCCTTCTGCTCGGCGAGTTCGCCGAGCGAGACCCAGCTCGGCTTGTCCGGGCGGTCCCCCCAGGGGCCGCTGCCCTCGGGAGCGCCGATCAGCAGCTTGGTCAGGTCGCCGTCGATGGCGAGCGGCGCGGGCTGCTCGGCGGCGAGGGCGGACGAGTCGACCCGCTCGGCCGGGTAGGCGGGGAGGGCGACCTGGAGCGGCGGCAGCGGCGTGGGCGGGCGCTGGGCCTGCACGGCGTAGCCGATGCCGCCGCCGGCCAGGGTGCCCAGCACCAGGGCGCAGGCGGTCAGCAGCACGGGGCGGGGGCGGCGCGGGGCCCGCGGGGCACCGGCCTCGGGCGCGAACGGCGCGGCGGGGACGGCGGGTTCGGGCGCGACGGGCGGGGCGGCGGGTGGGGCGGGCGGAACGGCGGGCGCGGCGGGCACCGGCTCCGCGGGTTCGGTGGTCACGGAAGTGGCTCCAGAGGAGGAAGGAGAGGAAGAGGGAAGGCGTGGAGCCGGGCTCAGCCGCCGGTGGTGAGCCACTCGCGCTGGCGCTTCATCAGCTCGTTCAGCAGCGCCTTGTCGGGCGTCCCCTTCACGTCGACGTCGATCGTGTACTGGACGTCGCCCTGGCTGGAGATGCCGCTCATCGAGCCGGTGTAGGCCTGCTGCTTGGGGGCCTTCAGGTAGCCGCGGCCGCCGGAGTCGACGTCGAACGGGTCCAGCGACTTGATCGTGTAGTTCTTGGCGAAGTCGGCCGCCATCGCGGTGGAGCCGAACTTCAGCAGGGTGACGGTGACTTCGGCCTTGCCGTCGGCGGTGCGGTACATCCGGTTCGCGCCGCCCTTGTAGCCGTAGGACTTGAGGATGCCCATGATGCCGTCCTGCTTGCCGAAGACGTCGGCGACGTCGTCGTCGCTCATGGCCACCCCGTCCACGGGCCCGTAGGACTCGCCGCCGGCCGGGATGGGGAGCAGGAAGTAGCGCAGGTCGCCCTCGTGCTTGCCGCCGCTGACGGTGCCCTTGACGGTGCTGGCCGGGGCGGGCTCGGCCGGGACGGCGGTGGGCACCGGGACGGGCTGGGCCGAGGGCGTCGCGCTCGCGGTGGCACTCGCGCTCGCGCTCGCCTTCGCCGGGGCGGCCGCGGCGGCCGGGCGGGCGTCGGGCTTACCGACGGCCACGGTCACGGCGGCGCTGGCCGCGGTGACGGCGACCAGCCCGGCGGTGGCCAGCGCGACGCCGACGGCGCGCGGCAGCCGACGCGGGGCCTGCTCCGGTACGGGCGGCGCGGCGGCGGCCTCGGACACGGCCGCAACGGCGGCGGCCGGTGCTGCCGGTGCTGCCGGTGCTGCCGGTGCCGGAGGTCCGGCGGCGGCGCCCTCGTTCTCGGGCTCAGGCAAGGAAATCCCCCCAGTGAAGAATGCGGAATCCCACGCGCGGGCTCCTCACGGGAACCACTCCCCCAGCGGGTTCTCCGGGCGTTCCGTCACGCGTGTCGGCAGGAATTATGAAAGGCCGCCGACATCGCTGCCAAAAAAATCAACCGCCACACTTTCCCCCAATGTTCGACGAATCGGACACACCGTGATCGAACCGCAATGGGCGCTGTCCTGCGGTGATGACGCTGTGTCGACACATCGATTCGAACAATTCCTCCTCCCCTCCCGGCGGCCCCGCCACCGGCCGGCGGCCGGCGGCGTCAGATCCACCCTTCCTCCCAGGCCCGCCGCGCCGCCTCGTGCCGGGTGCGCACGGCGAGCTTGGTGATGGCGCCCGAGAGGTAGTTGCGGACGGTGCCGGGCGCCAGGTGGTGCTGCTCGGCCAGCGCGCTGATCGCCTGGCCCCGGTGGACGGCGCGCAGCACGTCCAGTTCGCGCGGGGTCAGCGGGCAGGGCGTCTCGGTGAGGGCGTGGGTGGCGAGCCCGTGGTCGATGTAGCGGCCGCCGCCGTGGACGTCGCGCAGGATGGCGGCCAGCCGTGCGGCGGAGGTGGTCTTGGGCACGAAGCCCTGGATGCCCGCGAACGGCGGCACCGGCTCGGCCCTGGCCCAGTTCTCCGACCGGGCGACCGTCTTCACGCTGGACCACCTCTCCGGGTGACGCGCCCCGCGCCGTACACGCCCGGGCGGGGGGCGGCGGGGACGGCGGTCCGGGCCCGAAGTCGTCCGGCTGCGCCTACCGTTGGAGCGTGGACGGACAGGAGTTCAGCGAGGAAAGCCCGCTCGACGACCCGTACCCGGGCGGCCGCGGGGCCCGGGTACGGAACCGGACCTCCGGCGTTCGGTCGGCCGCCGGCCGGCCGGGCCGGGAGGCGGGCCCGTGGCGGTGACCGCCAAGGAGGCCAAGGCCGCCAAGGCCGCCCCGGCCCCGCGGTTCGCCGTCGGCCCCGGGTACGCGCTGTACCGGGGGCCGCTGGCGGACAGCGCCTTCCACCGGCACGCCGCCTTCCAGGTCGCCGTCGCGAGCGGGCCCTCGCGGCGGCTGACGGTCGACGACGCGGCCGGGCGGCGCCACCGCGGGCCCGCGATCGTGGTGGCGCCGATGGTGCGTCACCGGATGGCCCCGACCCGCGAGGTGCTGGTCTTCTACGTGGACCCGCACTGCGCCCTCGCCGACCGGCTGCGGCGCCAGTGCGGCGAGGGCGTCACCGTCGCCCCGCAGTGGCAGGGCCTGACCGAACGGGACGTACGGCCGCACGGTGCGCGGCCCGCCGGGGGGCTGGACCCTCGGCTGCGGGCGGCGATGGCGGCACTGGCCGACGACCAGGTGCCGCTGGAACTCCTCGCCGCCCGGGTCGGACTGTCGCCGCAGCGCCTGCGGGCCCTGGCGCAGCGGCAGTTGGGGGTTCCGCTGGCGCGCTGGCGCAGCTGGCAGCGGCTGTCCCGGGCGGCGCTGGCGCTCGGCGAGGGGTGTTCGCCGGCCCAGGCCGCGCTCGCGGGTGGCTTCGCCGACCAGGCCCACTTCTCGCGCTGGATGCGGGAGTTGACGGGACTGACGCCTTCGCAGGTGCTGCCCGCCCTGCGGGGAGCGGAAGTTCAGGCGGGGCGGCGCGCGGTGTAGAAGGACAGCGAGCCGGTCACCGTCGCGACGGTCTCCACCTCGCGCACGTTCTCGAAACCCGCCTCGGTGATCAGCCGGGGCAGGATGCCGTCGGCGTTGGGCTGGGTGTCCTGCTTGCCGTCGACGAACTGGACGATCCGGAAGGCCAGGCGCATCGCGGGCGTGCGCTGGCGCCCGAAGTCGGCGATCACCAGCTTGCCGCCGGGGCGCAGCGTGCGGTGCATGGCGGCGAGGACGGCCTGTTTCATCGGGACGGGGCACTGGTGCAGGACGAGGCTGGAGACGACGGTGTCGGCCGCCTCGGAGCCGACGAGTTCGTCCACGGCGTCGCCCATGCCGGTGCGGAAGTCGGTGGTGGCGCCGGCCGCGGTGGCCTTGCGGCGGGCCAGGCGCAGGACGGCGGGGTCGGGGTCGACGCCGATGACGGTGGCCTGGGGCTCGGCGCGGCCGAGCAGGACGGCCAGGGAGCCGGTGCCGCAGCCGACGTCGACGATGACGTCACCCGGGCGGGGGGCCGTGTGCATGGCCGCCAGGCTGCGCCAGAGGCGTTCGCGGGTGAGGGAGACGATCGGGTCGTAGAGCCCGAGGGCGAGGCGGCCGGCGGCGGGGGTGAAGGTGTCGGTCGGGGTCATCGGGCCAGTGTGGCCGGGTGGTTGGGGCGCCGTCTTGAACGATTCGCTCGTCCGGGGCGGGGCCGGGGGCGGCACCGACGGGGGACGGAGGCGGGAGGAGGGCGGGCGCGACCCGAATTGCGACGGCTGCAAGAGCCATGCCGTCAGGTGGACGGCGGCGTCACGGAAAGCCCTGTCGGACGCCCTGGACAGCAAAGCCGTCAAGCGCCGCCTCGAACTTCCCCCGCACCGCTACCTCACGGCTCGCGCGTCCACGACCGGGCTGGACACGTACTTCCAGGGCGCGTCCTGGATCAGCCGGCTCCTCCGTCCCACGGGGGCCAACCTCGGGCTGGGCGCCCTGTGCGCCAGTGCTCAGACAGCGTGGACGAACAAGGACCGGACCAGAGCGGTGATCGAGCAGTACAAGCACGGGGCGGCCATCATGGAGGTGTACTACATCAACGGCACCGAAATGAGCTGAGCGGAACCCTTCCGGGTGGGAGGTCGCCCGCCTGAACGCCCGGGACGAGGGACCGCCACGCCTCGGGGGTCGAACCCTCACGCCGGCGGGGGTGGTCCGAGCGCCGGGGGCGGAGCGGCCGGGGCCCGGAGCAGCAGCACCAGCCCCAGCGCCAGGTCGACGGCCACGTCCGAGGCCTGCAGCCAGTCGGCCGTCCTCCCCGGCGAGTAGATCTCCAGGTAGTCGGACAGCGCGTGCAGCAGGACCAGCGGCCAGATGCTCCCGATGTACAGGCGCGCGCCGCACAGGAAGAAGCCGAACGCGCCGGCCTCCAGCACCTGCCACAGCGTGTTGCCCAGGGGCGCGCCGAAGAACAGCCAGTTGTCGAGGTGCCCGATCCCGAAGAGCACCGCAGTCAGCACCCCCGCGCGCACCGCGCCGAGCGGCCGCGCGAGCTCCAACACCAGGGCCCGGCTGGCCAGTTCCTCGTTGAGCCCGATGCTCAGCATCAGCACCACGCCGCCCGCCAGGGTCGCCGTACCGCCCTCGATCCCGGGCAGCGCCGCCAGCCCGGCCAGCACCGCCACCGGCAGCAGAGCCGGCCAGCGCGCCACGGCGCCGAGGCCCGTCACCCCGCCGGACGCCGACAGCCCCCAGGCCCGCAGCGGCACCCAGACGGCCACCGCGGCCACCAGATTGACCACGGTCGGCCCCAACTGCGGGAACCACGCCGGCTCCAACGGCGGCAGCGCCTTCGCCACCCCCACGATCGCCGCCTGCCACAGCACCGCGGCCCCGACCGCCCCCACCACCGGATGCCCGCGCACCCGGCTCCCCCAACGCGTCAGCACGGCTCGATGGTAGGCGCGGCGAGGTCAAGTCGGCATCAGTTCAGCGGAGTTGAAATCCCGGGCGGCCCCGCGCCGCTTCGCGGGGCCGCCCGGGAGGAGGCGCCCACTGTGCCGGTCAGCCGGCGTGGAAGAGGCGGGTCGCGTTCTGGATCTCGGCGACCGCCCTGGCGAAGTCCTCCGGGCCGCCGCCCCACGGGTCCGTGATGCCCGGGCCGAGGAGGCACACCGCGCGGTCGGGGCCGGCGAGGGCCCGGACGGTGTCGGCGGTCTCCTCGTCCACGGCGAGCAGGTCGTCCGCCCAGTCGATCTGTTCCCGGTCGAGGAGGACTCCGCGGTGCGCGGTCAGGTCGTAGCCGAAGCCGGCGGCGGCCTGGATCATGAGCGGGTGGGCGGGTTTGCCGACGTGCCAGTCCCTGGTGCCCGCCGAGCGGACGAGGAGCGCACCGCCCGCGCGCTCGGCGATGACCAACGCGGCGATCGGGGAACGGCAGTGGTTGCCCTTGCAGATCACCAGGACGGTGCGGCGGCGCGGGGAGGTCACCGGGGATCGACCCGTTCGATCTCGAAGGTGAGCACTCCCAGCGTCTCCTTGTGGGGCGGGAAGATGGCGTGGATCGCCTCGAGCTGTTCCGCCTCGGTGGCACGGGGGTTGACGGCCTCCACGCGCTCGGTGCCGAACATCTCCTCGAAGGTGCGGTACGTGCCGATCCGCGTGACCTCGGTCAGGCAACTCGACTCGCGGCAGGTGAAGTTGATCCGGTCTCCGACCCTGATCCGCTTCATCGACTCGTAGGCGACGCGGACCTCGACCGTCTTCTCGCCGGAGGCGATCAGGTCGAAGTACTGCCGGTAGATCGGCATGGTGCGGGGGCGCTTCGCCCGGGAGTCGTGCGTGTCGGGCCGGCGGGTGCTCATCAGGGTTTCCCATGCGGTTGTGGTGTAGGACCGGAAGAAGTGCCTGGGGTCGCTCAGCACGAGCTCGCCGAGCCCCGTCAGCGCGTCGACGTAGTCCTCTCGGGTACCGGGCCAGGCCGAGGGATCGAGCGGCCACGCGGGCGTGGTGTCGCCCCGGGCGGGCCCGGCGTCGGCGGCTTCGCGCAGCAGGCTCTTCGAGAGCTTGCCGCCGTCGCTGCCGAGGATCTGGGGGGTGAAGATCCGGACCGGCAAGGGGCCGGGCGGCAGGCCGAGGACGGCGTGCGCGCCGTCGACGAGTTGGCAGCCGAGTGCCCAGTCGCCGCCCTTGACCATGACGTGCAGGGTGCGGTCGTCGGGCCGGTAGGAACGCTCCTTGACGACGTTGCGGTACAGCGTGGCGAGGTCGAGGTAGCCGCCGCCCAGCGGCGTGATGTCGGCCTCGTAGCGGCCGTGTTCGAAGCAGAAGGCCTCGAACAGGCCGCCGGCCTCGTCCAGTTCCAGCAGCCGCGTCCGGCCCGCGTGCTTCTCCGCCCAGCCGCACACCGGGCAGGGCAGCCGGATGTGGGCGCTGCCGCTGTTCGGCGACAGCCAGGCGCCGACCGCGTCCAGGAGTTCCAGCGTCCGCAGGAACTCCGCCCGGAACGCCGGGGTGCCCTGCTGCCGGGTGTAGGTGGTGACCGTGTACGGCACGTTCGTCCGGGCCCGGCAGGCGTCGAACAGCGGCCGGTAGTGCCGGGCGACGAGCGAC